>CAMQUX010000044.1 GCA_947037905.1 uncultured Desulfovibrionaceae bacterium
CCTTTCGTTCCGCAATGTGACTTTTCACATCAAGGAAAGGCAATCTAATCAATTCCCATACTCTTGTCAACTACTTTTTAAAAAAATAACAAGAAAATATCACTATGCTAACTGTATAATATAACTAACTAAATATAGACTCGCAAATTAAACACTACTGTTTATACCATTTTTTTATAATATCTTTTTTTCACTTTTCTTTTAAGAACTGCAAAAAATAGCATTTGCCCTTTCATTATTTATATATCTTTTAACGTTATTCTAGTTTTTTTTCTTTTGGCTTGCAAAAAAATGATTGGAGTACTTTATATAGTATGTATAAAAATGGAAGAAAAAATAAACTGCAACCTATAAAATTAAGTTCATAAAACCGTACTGCTAGTTCCGGTGTTGATTCAAACATAAGTATATATAATAAGAACAAACATAATAATCCAACATAACTTACTATAAAAAATGAATATTTTTTCACTTGAAAGGTCTTTTCCTCTGGCGTTTCTATGCGAAAATATTTAGCCACGGAAAAAGCTATTGAGTCTACTGAAGTTACTATTAATATAAACATTGTTAAAAATAGTATCACTGCGGAAAAATTGCCGAGGCCTACATAGTCAAATATTACTTGATACATATCGAAAAAATTGTCTTTGTCTAAGAGTAGGCTATTTTTTTTTGCAAGTATTTCTACCAATGCAGAATTTACTACGAATATCATAAATGTGGGCAGTATTACGAACAGATTACCTAAATAGATAAATTCTCGCACACTTCGCCCTTGCAATATAATATAAAAAAAATAAAAAGCTGGAAATGTTGACACTATTTGAAGTGCTGCAAAACGCATTGTCCATTCATGTACAAACTCATTTTGAAAAGAAAATTGAGCCTTGAGAAAATTTTTATTTACTACTAGTTCTCCAAATTCTACCATACTTGCGCTAATATATTCTCCTCCTGAATCGAAAACAAGTAATTTCACCACATAAAGAACCACATAAATTACGATGAAAAACACACATACATTTGCAAGTTTTTTAATATGTAAAAGCCCACCTAGAGCGCTCCAAACTATAACACAAAAGAGCAATATCACAATAAATACACTACCATGATATTTTGAAAACATGCTTAAGATATATTGCAGTGGAATTATATAGGAGGCTAAAGATGCGAGTATTCGAATGGTTGAAAATGTAGCTAATAATATAAAAATTAACGTTAGTATTTTTTGAGAATAGCAATTTAACCAAATATCTTTATATTTTGCTAAAAATATGGAGACGACTATTCCTATAAATAGCATCATATATAAGGTTAATCCCCAATTATACAAAGTCATTGCTGTTAAAAATGGAGCATTTCCTACTTTATCAGGGAAAAGAGAGATAAAACTAGCATCACCTTTAAAAAAAATATTCCCAAAAAATGACCAGTAAAAAATTGATGACGAATAAATTCCTGTAAATAATACTGTTCCTGCCTGAAAAAAAGAAAACCTTTTTTTACCTGCGATAACATAATGAGCTATTTTAGGATGTAAGAAAAAAAACACAATACCAAATAATGATATCCAAAATAATATTGTAGCTGTGAACAGCGCTATTACTTCAAACATTATTTACTTCCCGCAAAACTAATGAAACCTTGAAATATTTTAATTTTCTGCACCTTTCTCACATCTTCGTCTCATAGTTATTTTATTTAAAACTTCTTTTACCAGTTTTGAAGCCAGTTTGGCTATTTCTGTTTACAAAAGAATATAAATGCTAACATATATTTTAATTTCTTCCTAGAGTTTTGCAAAAAAAAAGATTGAAGTACTTTATAGATTATGTATAAAAATGGAAGAAAAAATAATTTCACTACTCTAAATATTATTTATTATTCTCAAATATGACAGTATCATTAATTATTGTAATTTTCTCGCTCTTTCCTAGCACTATAATTTCATAGTTGTTTTCATCTAAAGCTTTTGCTTTTCCATCTTCTGAGCAAAGGTTTGCTATCTCAGCATGTGTAAATATCTTATAGTGTAATAAATCTTCTACACTATCGTACTCTTCTATTAACGTGTTTTCAAATTTATTAACATATATAGGCATTCTTTTGGCTAAACGAAGATTTGCATCGTCCCAATAGTCATCTTTGGTGCATTTACCTAATTCCTCCGCAAGCGCTGCAGTGTACTCACCTGTCCAGTAAGAACAATCAAGCATTCTATCTCCTGCTAATGCTTTTTTATCTATTCCAATAATACGTGCATCTTCTGAAAGAAGAAACCCCCATTCTTGATGATTGTCTGCTATCTTTTGAGAAAAATATTGATTTCTATCTCTATCTATTTGAGGGATAAAATCTCCCACTATGCGGATATCACCAGCTAGCACGATGCAGTCGTCTAATTTATCTAAGGCTATTTGCATTGAGCTATAATTATTATGTGTTTCCCATTTAGTTGATATTCTAAAACTAACCCCGTATTTTTTTTCTAAATACAAAAAATCTTCTGATTTATATCCAAGCACTAGTGTAATATCTTGCACACCGTGGGAATGCAGATACTGTATAGTATGTTCTACTAAGGCTAAGCCTTCTACTGGCAAAAGAGCTTTATGTATTAACAAACTTATTGGGTGCATTCGGCTTGCCATACCCGCACACATTATAATCGCTCGCATATTTTACTCCATATATTTATTTACATCGACATTTATTTTATTACGTTTAGTTTTTCTTTTCGGTATTATTTGTATATAGTCTCTATTTTTTACTGTCTAGCATTAATTTATCACTAGCCAACAATCGTTAAGGCTCCCAAAATACAAGCTCTCGTAAATAAAAAAATATGAAAACACAACTATTGTTGTTATTTTCATATTTTATTTTTTTCTTATACTATAAAGATTATAAACTATAGATTGTACACCATTACAAACATTTTCTTAACTTTCTTTTTTATATCCCAAGTGCTTACTAAGTTTTTTGGGATTATAAATCCATCTCCAGCTTTGATTGTTTTTGAGTCGCCATTTTCATACTCAATTACTGCCTCGCCTTCTAAAAATACACAAAATTCATCACTTGGGTGAGGTGGAAGTACAAATTTACCCACTTGGCATTCCCACGTTCCTGCGGTCATATTACCTGATGGATGATTAAAAAATTTCTCAATTACCACTGTTGGGTCGCCGCTTAATACATTTTCTTTTCGTGTTTCTATTCTCTCAAGCACTGGATCTGCAAAAAATACTGTTAATTTTTCTGACATAATATCCCCCTCTTAATTATTATAGATGATACACTTAATACTTTTACTATTCATATAGGATTTTATTTAATTATGCAATGTACTTTATTTCACAAAGTGGACTATTTTCATATTTAGCTATTTTATATGAGATACATATATTTTTTTGCTCAAATATTTGAACTAAATTACAAGCTAATTATAGATGCATTATAATATGGTAAAAAGTAGTATTCTTAAAATACTGCCATTTATATTAATAGTAGTAACGCATTCTTATATTTTCAATAAAAGAATAAAAAAAATCCCCAAAAGAGATTTTAAGGATTAATTTTCTAATTTCTAATTTCTAATTTTTTTATAAACTTGTTCTATTTATGTTAAGCTTAGGATTTGCGATATACTCATTATTTGCACCGCATACTATTATTTGAGTTGGTGCCCTCGACAGGAATCGAACCTGTGGCGCCAGGATTAGGAATCCTGCGCTCTATCCTACTGAGCTACGAGGGCGGGAGTGCGAAACAAGGTATTTATTGCAGAATATTTGCTGAGCTGTAAAAAAATCTTCTTTGACTTATAAAAAACTTCTTGGAAAATTTGCTGCTCATATATTTTTTACTGCTTAAATACGTTCTGCTACAAGCAAAAATCTTTTCTTTCTATAGACTCTGAACTCATTTTTTGCAAGATTTTTATTAATACACTCATCATAGAAATAGACTAAGAAAAATTTATAGCTCGTATTTTTTGCTTGTAAGTTCTTGAAATAACCAGTACCTTTTTAAAAATTTATGAGGGTTTTATATGACAATGCTTATTCTTTCTGATATTCACGGTTCTGCTTTCTTTTTAAAAAAAGTACTTTCTACAAATTTAGCACAAAATGCGACTAAAATTCTTTTACTTGGCGATGTGCTTTATCATGGACCAAGAAATCCTTTGCCAGAAGGTTACGCGCCCCTTGAATGTATTGAAATTTTACGCCCGTTAATAAATAAAATTATTGCTGTTAGAGGAAACTGTGATTCTGAAGCAGAAACCATGTTTCTACCTTTTCCTTTGCTCGATCATAACCACATACCTGTTCTTGATAAATCTATTTTTATGACGCACGGACATAAATATAATCAGGATAATATCCCGCCTTTAGCCGGTGGAAGCGCTTTACTTTTTGGGCATACGCATCTGCCCCTTGCTTGTAAAATTGGCTCTATACATTTTTGGAACCCTGGCTCACTCTCTATACCAAAAGAAAATAATCCAAATAGTTTTGGGCTACTAGAAGATAACACCTTCTCAGTACATACCCTTGATGAAAAAGCGTTCTTGCACGATACTCTCGGCTAAAAATGAGCGCGTAATATTTTTTTATTTAATATTTTTTTTAACTAGATATATATTTTATTAAATATACCATGTAATTAAATCTACTTAAAGAGTTCGCAAATTTCTCTTATATAATATGTATCATAAAATACCATGCACGCTTATAAAATGTGTACGTTCCTATTAAAAAGTATCTCAAGAGAAAATATATTGAGCTGTATTTGCAAACATTAGCAATGAATTTGCACGTATTTGGTTTATTTTATGAACAATTTGCTATTTGCTCATATTGGATTAAATTTACAAAACTACTATCATGAGATATTTCAAGTATATAATATAGATATGGTACAATTAATACATTCCTACTCTCACAAACACCTTTAAAATAAAATTCTAGAAAAATATGACAAGAAATCTTAATACCCCCATTCGCATACAAAATACTGATATAGAGAACCGCCTATGGCTTGCGCCTATGGTTGGGCTTAGCCATGTGGCCTTGCGTGAACTTATTAGGCATTATGGATTTTGCGGACTTTTTTTTACTGAGATGTGTAGTGCGAAGAGACTCGAATCTGAAAATCCTCTTTTTTCTTCTGTTTTTCGTTGGCAAGAGCATGAACTTTCAAGGCTCGTGTGCCAGATTGCGGGTGATGATCCTAAGCATATGATTCTTGCTGCTAAAAGAATTGAGCGAGAAGGTTTTTTTGCGGTGGATATTAATATGGGCTGTTCTGTTTCGCATATTGTAAAACAAGGTGCAGGAGCTGCTCTTTTAAAAAATCCTGAAAATGCGCTGCGTGTTGCAAAAGCTGTGAGAGATGCTGTAAATATACCTGTTTTTATTAAATTTCGTGTGGGCTGGGAAAGTAATTTAGATACTGCTCTTTATCTTGCTCAGGAATTTGAAAAAATTGGCATTGATTGTCTTACTTTTCACCCTCGAATTGCGCCAGATAGGCGAACTCGCCCTGCTAAGTGGGAGTACGTAACAGAACTGCAAAGTAAAACAAACTTACCCATTGCTGGCAATGGCGATATTTTTTCCCCCACTGCTGCCAAAGATTTTTTTGAAAAATCACAGTGCGCGGCTATTTCTTTAGGGCGCATTGCGGTTGCGCGCCCGTGGATTTTTTCGCAAATAATAAATGATTTTTCTCCTGAAAAAAATATCTATCACGATTGTCCGCTACTCATGCTTGCTCTTTTAGAAAAATATTATGACGCACCTGCCGCAATAAAGCTCTATAAAAAATTCATGCTCTATTTTTCTGCTAACTTCCGCTATAACACTTTTTTGCGTCCTAAACTTGTTGCAGGAGACTCTTTAGATGCCTTTAGAGAAAACCTTAGAGCTTTTAATCTACCTGAGCAAGAAATAGCACCTAACCCTAGTTTAAATATTCTATGCTAAACTGGAATATTCTAAAATAACACTCTATTTTCATTGCTTAATTAGCCTATTTATTGTATATATTTATACTGTTTATAAACCTTTTCCTCTAAAATTTGATAATTAAGGGTATAGTAACATGTTCGATGATATACAAAAAAACAAAGCCTCTGAAGATGTTGCGTTACAGCTTGAAGAAACACTCTCCTCTGACTCCTTTAGTATAGGAGATAAATTACCGTGTGAGCGAACATTACAAAAACAATTCCAAGTAGGACGTGGAACTATTAGAGAAGCTCTTGGTATACTGCGCCAAAAGGGCTGGATTGAAACTAGAAAAGGCTCTAAAGGTGGCTCTTTTGTTAGCCAACCTTCTACTGACTTACTTAATGAGAATATGTTATCTCTTATTAAACGTTCGCAAATATCCTTACAACATCTTATAGAATTTCGTCACCATATTGATGCTATTATTGCTAGGCTAGCTATGGAAAACTATACAAAGCCACAAATTAAGGAGCTACTGAAAAAAAGCAAAGCTATGATGGTACTCTCTGAAGAGAAAAATCCAAATTTACAAGAACTTGTTAAGTATGATTTTGAGCTTAATATTTTATGTGCGCAAATGACTAAAAATCCTTTTCTTGAGTGGATAATTCAAAGCATACAGTCCTCTGTCGACTACCAAAATAATCTGCTCTATCAAAACAGTGAGCATATTAAAACCATTGGAAAAATTTGGTATAATTATAGTGTTGCACTCTCTGAAAAAAATATAACTACTACTCAGGCTATACTTGGATATCATCACCTTTTACTAAACGACTACTTTAAAGATAAAGATAATACCCTTTTGCCTAAATAAAAGTTTTTTCTTCCCTTTTACATGAAAAAATCCCACCACCTAATAAAATACAATACTTGTAATTCCTTATACTTAAACAAAAAATAGGACTTTTATGCCCTCTGCTTAAACAAAAGAGAGGGCTTTTATGCCTCTGCTTAAATAAAAAATCATACCTTCAATATTTGACCATCAAATAAGAGAGAGGCACAAAGTGCATGAGAGAGTTCACGCTCTTATACTTAAACAAAAAGAGAGGGCTTTTATGCCCTCTGCTTAAACAAGAGAGAGGGCTTTTATGCCCTCTCTCTTTATATTATTCTTTATGCTTTATGTCAGCTTCTGTTTATTTTATTTCTTCGCAACTTGTTCTGCAAATTAAATCATCTTGTAATGATTTTGATAAATCACAGAAGAAAGCACTATAACCAGCAATACGAACAATAAGACTTTTGTAAGTTTCAGGGTCCTCTTGCGCAGCTAGTAAGGTTTCTTTATTTACCACATTGAATTGTATATGCCATAATTTTAAATCAACAAGTGTTCTAATAAAGTTAATAAGTTTCTCTGTTCCTTCTTCGCCCGCAATACAACTTGGTGTCAGTTTAATATTTAACAAGCGAGAAGTTCTATTTTTATAATCCACTGCTTTTGTTTTAAAGTTAGAAAGTAAAACAGAAGTTGGACCATGCTCATCTCTTGCATGAGCTGCTGATGCACCATCTGATAACGGCATAGTTGCTTTACGTCCGTTAGGTGTTGCACCAACTACCTTACCAAAAGGAACATGACTTGTAACTGGAACCATACGGTAACATAACTGCATTCCCATTACTTTATTATAGCGTTCCATGAACGAAGAACCTAGTTTGTCAATCTCATACGCAATTTCATCTACATAAGGATCGTTATTACCATACGCTGGTGCGTTTGCTAATAAGTTCCCAATGACTGCATTTTCTGCACTCTCAAAGTTATCTTTGATTGCTGCCATAAGCTGTGCCATTGTTATTTTTTTATCTTCATAAACAAGTTTTTTAATTGCACTTAAAGAATCTGCTAAGGTTCCAAACCCAATACAATCTATAAAACCAATATTTATACCACCTGTAATATTAGGCTCATGCAAATCTTTACAATCGTTCATACAAAGATCATGTAAAGCGGAACTAAGTGGTGCGGCATAAAACTTATGATACATACTATTACCTAGGTAATGCTGCATCACTGCTTGGCTGAAAAAGTAATCATGCTGTGTTACAAAGGCCGCCCAAAAATCATCCCATGTTGCAAAATCAACAGGATCACCACTTGCAGAAAAACACTGCTCATAATTATAATGAGGAATTTTTCCGTTATGAATAACAGATTCAAGCATAGAACCGTAATTGATATAGGAACCAACAGTCATATAGGTATCACGGTTTATCATACGTACTTCTGTACAACCTGATATAGTATAATCAAGCGCGTCTTTACGACTTGCACCTTGTTGAATAAGAGTTAGAATTACTTCCTCATCATTTATTATCTTTGGAAACCCTGCACCTTCTTTTATAGTCTCAACCACGTCCCAAAGGAATTCTTTTGGTGAAAGACTATGTACTCTTGCGGCTAAATCTGGATAATGAGTTGGGAACTCACGAGAAGAACGGAAGAATAAATGTGTTAATTCATTTGTTGCGTCTCTTCCTTCTGGAGTTTGTCCGCCAACACATACTGCTTCCCAGTGTGCATATCCTTCACTAAACTCAACACCTGCTATGGATATATGAAGCTCTAAAGTCTTTGCCATATTTGTCCATAAACAACCTAAAAGCTCTAACACACCATCATCATCTAAGGTTCCTTTCTCAAGATCTGCCTTGTAAAAAGGATAGAGATACTGATCC
>CAMQUX010000045.1 GCA_947037905.1 uncultured Desulfovibrionaceae bacterium
TTCTTCTTCTTCTTCTTCTTCTTCTTCTTCTTCTTATGGTTTGAAACTAATGGAAATCATCTCTATTATTTAAAAAAAAATGAACATAGTCAAATTTTTTGTATAATGAGAGAATCTCGCAATATCGAGCTACTGCGAAATATTGCGAGATTTTTCTGATTTTCAAATATTATATAATTTCTAAATAGCTTCCTAAGTAGCGGAAATCTTCGCTAATAGTATTAAGCTCGCTCATTAATTGCAGAAAAGATTCTGAATATACAGAGGTGTCTATGTCGAAATAAAACATAAATTCAAAATCTCTATCAGCCACAGGACGGCTTTCTAGCTTGCTAAGGTTAATGCCTAGTAAGAAAAAACGTGAGAGAATTTTATACAAAGAGCCAGGCTGATGGCTTACTTTCATCATTAAGCTAGTTTTATCTGCACCAGGATAGATTTCGAGATTTTTTGCTATGCAGATAAAGCGAGTGTAATTATTCCCGCTATCTTGCACAGAAGCGTCAATACACTGGAGGTTGTATAAGTTTATACATTCTGACGAGGAAAGGGCTGCAAGGTCGTCTCTGTCCGATTTTGAGACCATCTCTGCGGCTAGTGCGGTGTTCTCGCAGACTGTTATTTTTAGGTTTGGAAATTGTTTTAAGTAATTTTCACACTGTGCTATTGCTTGCTCGTGAGAAATAATTTCTTTTATGGCTTCTTTTTTCACGCCTTTTTTAACGAGCAAATTGTGGTCAATTTTTACACGTGCAGAGCGTACAATATGAAAATTATACTGATGCATAAGGTCGTATACTTGGTTTACAGAACCTGCGGTGCTGTTCTCAAGTGGCAGTATACCGTATTTGCATAAGCCTTTTTCAATGGCAGAGAAAACACCTTCAAATGTTTTTACGAAGAGTATTTTAGGAGTTTGAAACATTTTATCACACGCTTGCTGTGAGTAAGAGCCCCATGTTCCCTGACACATAATATCTGCTTCTTCTGGGAAAAGTTGCGGAGTATCTTTTATGGCAGTTTGAATTATAGTGATACTTTTTGTTGTTTGTCCCATTTTTTTTAGCTGATGATCACGGCTTATATCAAAAATAACAGAATATAAAGAACGGACATAGGATTTCATGCTTCCTTCGCAACTATCTGTTAGGTCGTGGAGTTTTTGACGCTCACGTATTGCATCTAAAACGGGCAAGTTATTTGCTTCTTTATACTGTGCAACTTTATCTGCAACGGTAATTCTTTTTTCTAAAAGTGCTATAATATCAGTATCAATAGCATCAATTTCTACTCGTAAGTCTTTTAAATCCATAATATATTCCTTCTTTTCGTATTTGAATTATATCTTACTCGTTAAGAGTAGGTCATAGAGTGCTATGGCTGTAGCGGCCTCAATACATGCTACAGCTCTTGGGACAATACATGGATCGTGTCTTCCTTTTATTTCGATATGTGTATCTTTTTTCTCTGACAACGAAACAGTTTTTTGGCTCTTGGCAATAGATGGTGTTGCTTTGATTGCTGTGCGGAAAATAATTGGCATGCCAGAGCTTATGCCGCCTAAAATACCACCGTGTCTGTTGCTTGCTGTTTTTACTTCCTTATCTGTCATACAAAAAGCATCATTATTTTCTGAGCCTTTTAAATGCATGCAGGAAAAACCATTGCCAAACTCAATGCCTTTAACAGCAGGTACTCCAAAAATTGCAGAGCTTAGATGATTTTCAATGCCAGCAAACATACCACCACCAACACCCACAGGCATGCCAAGTACCATACATTCTATGCCACCACCGATGGAATCACAGTCTGCTTGAACTTCTGTAATTTTAGCTATCATTTTTTGCCCGATATTTTCATTAAGCACAGGAAAATGTGAGCGGGCTAATTTTTCGAGCATATTTTTTTCTGGCGCTATTTGCTCAAAAAGTGGCTCAGTAATATCGCCTATGGTGTATATATGGCTAAAAATTTCTATGCCTTTTTTTTCTAATAACTGCTTACATATTCCACCTGCAATACACAAAGCTGCTGTTAGCCTGCCAGAAAAATGCCCACCACCTCGAATGTCCTGAAAGCCATTATATTTTATTTCTGCCACATAGTCTGCGTGCGATGGGCGTGGAGTATCTTTAAACTGACTGTAGTCTTTTGATTTGCAATCTGTGTTTCGAATCATAGCCATAAGAGGCGCACCGCAGGTGGTATCATCAACAAGCCCTGTTAGAATTTCTACAGCATCTTTTTCTTTTCGCTTTGTAGCAAAGCTTGCGTTTCCTGGTGCTCTTCGTGCCATGAAATCTGCTAGGGCTTCTTTGTCTATATGCTCACCAGCTGGTAGTCCGTCGATACAAACACCTACTACTTCAGCGTGGGATTGTCCAAAAATAGCGATTTTGATATTTTTTCCAAATACAGATGACATTTATTTGCTCCTCCTGCTTTTACCTTCAAGCAGCATAAAATCAGTATAAAAATTGGGGTAAGATTTTTCTACAACCTGCGCATCATTTATGATTACTTTATTTTCGCACACGGTCGATGCAATAGCTGCCATCATAGCGATGCGGTGGTCTCCGTAGGAAGAAATTGTCCCGCCTGTAAGTTTTTTTTGCCCATTAATACCTAACCCGTTAAGACCTAATCCATTAATAGTCAGCCCGTTTTCGTGCTGTGTAACACGTGCACCAAGTGTTGTGAGGGTTGTAGTGATTGCTTCTAAGCGGTCACTTTCTTTTAAGCGCAGGCGCCCAGCATTTATTATTTCTGTAGTGCCTTCTGCAACTGCTGCAAGTACGGATACAATCGGTATCAGGTCTGGAATTTGCTCAGCATCTATTGTGATGCCTTTAAGTGTGTCTTTTTTTACAAAAACAGCATTTTCTTTTCGTATTACTCTTGCGCCAAAATTTTCAAGGATATTTACGATTTCTTTATCGCCTTGCAGTGAGTCCATTTTTAAATGCGTGCAGCTTATGCCCTGTTCTGAAAGAGCGCCTGCACAGAGCCAGAAAGCAGCATTTGACCAGTCACCTTCGACCTCGGTATATTCTGGCGCGTGATATTTTTGCCCGCCCTCTATTATGAAACTATTTTCAGTCTCTTGTATTTTAATACCAAATTGTGCCAGCGCTTCTAGTGTGAGATTTATATACTGGCGAGAGGCTAAATCTCCCTTAATATGTATTTCACTACGTCCATCAAGAAGCGGGAGTGCGAAAAGTAGGCCACTAAAATACTGTGAAGATATATTACCTGCTAGCGTATAGGTGCCAGCTGTTAACTTACCAATAACTGATAATTTTTCTTCACCCATGGGGGAGAGAACCGCTCCGTGTTTAATAAGTTCCTCGTATAAAGGGGACAGGGGGCGTTTAGCTAATCGACCTTCTAAAATAAATTCTGATGCTCTATTTAAACTTGCAACAACTGGCAGTAAGAAACGCAGAGTTGAACCGCTCTCTTTGCACAAAAGTTGCGCTATTGTATTTGTATTTTTGTTTTCAGTACTATCTTGATTATATTTGTTTTCCTCGCATATATTTTGATGATTTGCATCTTGATTATGTTGTGCTTTGCTTTCTGTCTCTTGTTTATTTATATCTTGATTATTTTGCTCATGTGTATCTTTATTTTTCTTACGGTCTTCATTTTTTAAATTTGTATTTAAGCTAATGGGCAAAACTTTATAGCTATTTTCTACACGCTTAATATCTGCACCTAAGCTCTGCAAACATGCGATTGTTGCTAGAATATCATCGGATTCATAGTCGCAGCGTATGGTTGTAATATTATTACTAAGTGCTGCACAAATGAGTAAACGGTGCGCTACTGATTTTGCGCTGATTGCAGGGACTGTGCCTGTAAGATTTTTTCCGTGCACTTCTATATTCACAATTGAACTCTCCATTAAGAAACTAAGCAAACTAATAAGCAAATTAATAAGAAACTAAAAAAACTAAAACATCTCTATGGGCAAATTTTATTTTCACTTTTTCGCAAATTTAGCTTTTTAGCGTGTTTGCAAGTTCAACTCTTTGGCATGTTTATAAGTTTAATTTTTTATTATTCTCATAAATCTAGCTCTTTATTTTTATAAGCGATTGTTAGCAATCTCATTGTAATAATCTAGTTTTAATAATCTCATTTTACATGTTCTATATTGTCTGCATTGCCTGCATTAAGAGTTCTTTTAGTTCAGACATGGAAACTTTTTTTAGCTGACAATTACCAAGACTCTGCATAATAACAATAGTGATACTCTCGTTCTTTCGTTTTTTATCCATGAGCATAATCTCAAAAAGTTCTTCTGCCTTGTAAGGGATAGTGAGGGAAAATCCGTAATTTTTAAGAAGCGTACATAAATTTTCATAATCTGCCAGACTGCACCATTTTTGCAAATAGGAAACTTTTGCCATAAGAGCCATTCCCATGGCAACTGCGTAACCGTGTGAAATACTATAGTTACTTATGGTTTCTATGGCGTGCCCGAAAGTATGCCCAAAATTAAGCAGTTGGCGAATACCTTGGTCGTGTTCATCTTGTTTCACAATGCTTTCTTTCATGCCTACGCACTGGCTAATAATATCTTCAAGCTGTTCTGTAACTGGCGTATTTAGTTGCTCGTAGAAATTTTTATTCATAATAGCGCCGTATTTTATAACTTCTGCCGTGCCATCACGCATGATATCTTCTGATAAAGTACCGAGCAAATCATAATCGCAAACAACAAGGCTTGGTTGATAAAATGCACCTACTAAATTTTTTCCCCCGAGATTTTTTTTAGTAAAATTTTCCTCGCTGAGATTTTTTTCATCAAGCTTGTTCTTGCTGAGATTATTTCCACTAAGATTTGTTGCATCTGAATTTTTTGTATCAATATTATTATTATTATTATCTAATTTTTCTTTATTGAAACTATTGCCACAAGACAAATTAATGGCGGTTTTTCCTCCAACGGACGAATCAACAGCGGCTAAAAGAGTTGTTGGAACCTGCACAAAGGGGATTCCTCGAAGATAAGTTGATGCGACAAAGCCAGTAATATCTCCAACAACACCGCCACCTAGCGCAATAAGCACATCTGCTCTGCTGATTTTTTCGCTGCTTAAAAATTCTAAAATAGCACCATATTCTGTAAGGCTTTTTGATTCTTCGCCGTGCGCAAATACATAGCTGCTTAGTTTAAACCCAGCAGATTTTAAAGACTCCTCACAGCGTTTGCCATAGAGATTATAAACAATATCATCGCTTATAATAATAGCTCGGTCGCAGGAAAAAAGTTTTCGTACACGCTCGCCTAAGCTGTCTAGTAATCCCTGTCCGATTTGTACCTCGTAGGATTTTTGGCTACTTATTTTGACTATTTGCACTGTATATCTACCTCTATTTTACAGTTTTTCCCTTGAGAAAGAGTCTCTTTTAAGGTCTCAAAATTATTACTATCAAGAGCATCTTTATATTCGTTAAGAGAAGATATAAGAATATCAAGCTCATGACTTAGAGCAGTTTTATTTTCTAAAAAAAGCTCCGCCCACATATCCTCATTTAAATACGCAACACGTGTAAAATCTTTTAAGCTTCCTGCTGAATAGCCTTTATGCTCAAGGGCTGTTGGGCTTTTGATAAATGCGTTTGACACAAGATGTGGCATTTGCGAGGTAAACGCTATCATGGCATCGTGTTTTTCTGCTGTGCTTATGGTAAAATGAGCAAATTGTAGCGGTTTGAGTGTGTTTTTTACTCTTTGTAAAATATCGAGATTATTATGATCTTCTGGAACTACAATTATGGACGCATCTTTAAATAAAGTTTCTTTGCTGTATTTAAAGCCAGAATATTGTGAGCCTGCCATGGGGTGCCCACCTACAAAAGTAAAACCATATTTTTTTGCGAGACGAAAACCAGCCTTACAAACAGACTCTTTAACACCGCAACAGTCCATTACAAGTGTTTTTTCTGATATATATTTGCTGTTTTCCTCAAGCCATTTAATAGTATCTTTAGGATAGAGCGTTATGAAAATGCAATCACAATCTGCCATATTTTCAATGCTTAGGGGCTTATCAACTGCTTTTGTAAGTAGCGCGAGCTCAAGCATTGTTTGGTTTGTATCAAGCGCATAAATCTCATTATCTGAAAAAGCTTTGTACGCTTTTGCAAAAGAGCCACCTATTAGACCTATTCCGACAATTCCGATAATCATTATATAACCGCCTTATATATTTTCTTACTGCTTGCTATCATGTTATTACTTGCTATTATATAGCCGCCTTACGTACTTTGATACTGCTCTCTATCATATAGCCACCTCACATGTTTTGCTGATGGTCTCTATTATATTACTGCTGCGCGCACTTTGTTGATACTTACCATTGCATCTGCAAATTCTTCAGGGGTAAGTGACTGAGGACCGTCGCAAAGTGCATTTTTAGGATCGTTATGCACCTCAATCATAAGTCCATCAGTTCCTGCTGCAACTGCTGCCATGGACATTGGTTTTACAAGGCTACGTATGCCAGTTGCATGGCTTGGGTCGACCACAATTGGTAAATGACTGAGCTCATGAAGTAGTGGAATGGCAGATAAATCTAGCGTGTTTCTTGTGTAGGTTTCAAAAGTACGTATACCACGTTCGCAGAGGATTATATCTTTATTACCACCTGCTATGATATATTCTGCGCTCATTAAAAATTCTTTGATGGTTGATGCTAAGCCACGTTTTAATAAAATTGGCTTTTTTGTTTTTCCAAGTGCTTTAAGAAGCTCAAAATTTTGCATGTTTCGTGCGCCAACTTGGATTATATCTACTTCATCAAAAAGGTCTAAATGTTCTGTGCTCATTATTTCTGTAATAATAGGTAGGCCTGTTTCTTTTTTTGCCTGAACAAGTAATTTAAGCCCATCAGACTGCATGCCCTGAAAATCGTAAGGAGATGTTCTTGGTTTAAAAGCACCACCACGAAGCATATGTGCGCCTGCTTCTTTTATTTGTTTTGCTACGGTGATAATTTGTTCTTCTGATTCAATAGAGCAAGGACCTGCTATTACACAAAAATTCCCGCCGCCTATTTTTACGTCTCCGACAGTAATTATTGTATCTTCTTGGTGGAATTTTCTGTTAACATTTTTATATGGTTCGCTTATTCTGTTTACAGACTCAACAATATCAAGCACGCTTAATAGTTCATCGTCAATTTTATGCGTATCGCCAATGAGCCCTAAAATTGTTTTAGATTTCCATTCTGATACATGCACTTCGACACCTTGATGTTCGAGCCACTGAGTGAGTTTGTTTCGCTCATCTAGTGTAACTCCTGGTTTTAAAACTGCTATCATAGTATATTCTCCCTATGTTTTTTCTTAGATAATTAAAGTAACTCGATTTGAATAAAATTTTTGTGATAAGTAACTATAATAAGAAAGCTCCACTAAATAAAAAAGCTCCACTAAATAAAAAAGCTCCACTAAATAAAAAAGCTCCGCAGTAATTTTACTACGAAGCTTTTATTATAACGCTTTTTGATGCAGCAAAGATTACTTTTCCCTATTGTTTAGGCAAAAATAAAAATAAAAAAAATCTGCTGCATAAATTGATAATCGGTTCACTTAAATAAACTCCTGTTACTTGTTTTTACTTCAGCATATATTTTTTTAACTGTCAACATTTTTTTAAACGTGCCTTTTAAGAATACAGTAGGCTAATAGATAAAGTATTCCTGTGAATAAAAATTAAATATTTTTTTAATAAAGAGCAATTATAAACAGTCTATCTATAATAGTATTATAAAGAAATTCCTTCCTTTTATTTTAGAAATACCAGTCTGTCTTTTTCAAATAAAAAAAAGAAAGCCCTTAAATATATTACTTAAATATTTAAGGGCTCTCTTTTTTTTTAAATCGAAATACTATGATTTATTTTCAATATTGTCAGGGTTCATAGCGTAAATGAGAACATTCAAATCTGCTGCAAGCATTGTTAATGTATTTACTAGTTTTTCAGATTCATTCATCTCAACGGTTGTTCGATGAGCTTTTTCTTTAATATCTTGCATGCTTTGTGCTACTTTTGCCCCTATGTATGTTTGTTGTAAGGTGGCTTCTGCTACACTTGTAACCTCATCCATGGACTGTTCGGCAATGCTCACAATACGCTCTAAACTACTTTCAGACTGTGTTGCTAGATCATCAGATAGTAAAATAAGTTCTACAGTTTGTTCCATTTGGTTGATGCTTGAGTTCATTTTTTCTTGTAAATTTGCAACATTCCCATTAACTTCTTCAGTTGCTTGCATTGTTTTTTCTGCAAGTTTACGTACTTCATCTGCTACAACCGCAAATCCTCTACCGGCTTCACCTGCACGTGCTGCTTCTATTGCAGCGTTTAGTGCTAAAAGATTTGTTTGATCTGCTACGTCTTTAATTAAATCTACAACATGGCTGATGTTTTCAGATTCTTCGCGAAGAATTTTCATTCCATCTTCAACATTATTTGCTTCTTTCGCCATTCTTGATATGCAATCTTTTGTTTTTTGCACAATCTTTTTGCCATCTAATGCTTCTTTACGAGTATCTTGCGAACCTTTAGCTGTTTCTTTTGCTTGTTCTGATAAGTCCTCAAGGGTTTGTATCATATCATCTATTTGCATAGTTGTTTG
>CAMQUX010000046.1 GCA_947037905.1 uncultured Desulfovibrionaceae bacterium
AAAACTCTTTCATATCACTCTATAATAAATTCTTCCAATATGACTAGATAGTTTGCCATATTCTTTTTACAGACTCTTGTCCTTGCTCTAGTTCATTTAAAACAAGCTCTGGCACTAAAGAAGAAATATCTTCTCCTTTTAAGTATTTTTCACGAATAACTGTAGAGCTTACTTCATATAATGGATTATTTACTATCTGTAAACCATGCTTTTTATCTGCTGACAAATACCATTTTTTTTCGCACTTATCGTAGCGTGCATTGGGGAAATTTTTTTCTATAAAATTTTTTATTGCCACGTCTTGCTCAGAGAACCGCTGTAAAATTACAAATTCTGCTAAAAATGGAAGCAGTAGCCCATTTTTCCATGTATCTAAAGCTAAAAAACTCTCTGCTCCTAAAACAAAAAAAATCTCTGCTTGTGGGTTTTCTTTATTATAAGCACCTAAAGTTTCTTCTGTGTACGATTTGCCTAAACGATTCGCTTCTAAGGTATTTATTCTTATGTTTTCTAATCCATCTACTGCTAAAGATAATAAGCGCAGACGAAATTCCCAAGGCAAAATAGACATATTCTCTTTATGCGGTGCATTATAGCTTGGCACAAAATCAAAACGATCTAAGGAAAGTTTTTGCTGCACATAAACGGCTAAAGCTTTGTGTCCGTTATGAACTGGATTAAATGTTCCGCCAAAAATGCCTATTCTCACTCTTTTTCCCTTAATAAATATTTCTAGCATACAAGATACATGAATTTTTTTATACACTTTAAAGAAAATATTTCATCATATCTTTTCTATCTATTAGATATTACTGTATCTATAATTATCTTTTTAAAGATTCATAAGAATTATAAGCCTTTATAATAGTTATGATATGCATAATAATTAACAATAAGCTAGCTGAGTAATATAGTAAAAAAAATCAAAAACACTCACAATCAAATTATATTGATTATACTCGAACTTGCCCTTGTCCAAATGCTATAAATTTCTCGCTCGTGAGTTCTTTAACACCCATTACACCATATGCGTGCAGTTTTGAGGTGGAAATACCAATCTCTGCACCAAGCCCTAATGCTCCGCCGTCATTAAAACGAGTTGAGGCATTAATAAGCACTAAAGAGGCATCTACCTCTTGTACAAATCGCATGGCGTTAGTATGATTTTCTGTGATTATTGCTTCTGTATGTTGCGAGCCATGCTCTGCTATAAAAACTATTGCATCATCTAAATTTTTCACTATTTTTATAGCAAGTATTAAATCTGAAAATTCTTTGCCGAAATCTTCCTCTGTTGCAAGGCTTGCTCTTTCTGCTAAAATTTCTTTAGCCTGTCCGCAACAGCGCATGGCTACTTTCTCTTTTTCTAAACTATCTGCAAGTACTGGCAATATTTCTGCTGCTATTTTCTCGTGAATTAAAAGACATTCTAAAGAATTACAAGCACTTGGGTACTGTGTTTTTGCGTTTATAACAAGATTTGGCACATCTACAAGTTTTGCACTTTCGTCTAAAAACATATGACAAACACCTTTATAGTGTTTAAGCACTGGCATTCTTGCTTCGTTTACTACCATTTTAACAAGTTGTTCTCCTCCACGAGGGATAACAACATCTACATACTCATCGAGTGTGAGCAGTGTGCTTATGGCTTTTCTGTCGGTTGTTGGGAGACTTTGGGCTGCGTCTTTTGGGAGTTGTGCTATTTCTAAGGCTCTATGTAGTAGCTGTGTTAGGCATGTGTTGGAATGAAAAGCTTCTGAGCCGCCACGCAGAATAATTGCGTTGCCTGCTAAAATACATAATATGGCAGCGTCTATTGTTACACTTGGGCGAGATTCGTAAATCATAGCTATAACACCAAGTGGCACACGCATTTTACCAACTAGTAGTCCGTTTGGACGTTTTTCAAATGAAGAAAGGGAGCCAATAGGGTCTGGAACTGCTGAGAGCTCTTTGCAAGCTAAAATCATATTTGCAAGCACTTGTTCTGATATTTCTAGTCTGTTTATTTTTGCCTGACTGGTATTTTCTTTTTGAGCGGATATAATATCTTGCTTATTTGCTGAAAAAATTGTCTCTTTTTCTTCTTCTAAAATATCTGCAAGATTCAACAGAAATATTTTCTTCTGTTCTGCTGAAACACATGAAAGAGTCTTTGCAGCTTTTTTGGCATTTTTTGCCAGTGCGATTATATTTTCGTCCATACATATCCTCAAACTATCAATTAATATATCTAAAATCTATCAGCTCTATGAACTATACAAATTCTATGAACTATGCAAATTCTGTAAAATACCTATTAAGCGCCATATAAAATATCAATAATTTATTCGTGATCTTAATGCCAATACCGTGGAAGGTATCGATAACTTATAAAAATATTTATAAGCTATCTCTTAACTATTTATACAAATAATCTCTAGGAAGAATATCTAGGAAGAAATGCTCAAGTCATATTCTTAATTATAATATAAATGAATATTATCTTTCTCTTCCACCATTTCTAAAAAACGCTCGCTTACAAAACTGCTACCGTCTCTAATTTGTCGTACTGGCGCTAGGTAGCGAAGAGTTAGTTGTGTGCCGTGCGCTGTTACTTTTGTATAAACGATAGGATCGAGCTTTCGGTACACCACATACCCACTATAAATTTTATCAAAATCTCTTAGTACTTTATTATGATCTACCTGCCATTTCTCACCTTGCTCTTTTGCTACCACTAAAAGAAGCTCTTTTGCATCTTTCCAATTACTCTCTGCTGTTAGTGTAAATTCGAGCTCTGTCCAGAGGAAAGAACAGCCTCGTGTATAATTTACTATTGGGTGTAGTAAAACAAGATTATTAGGAATTTTGAGCATACGCCCTGTTGATTGTCTATCTACCCCAAGTCCTTTTACCTCTATAAGTGTAATATAACTTGGTCCTTTTTCAATAACATCGCCTACGACACCATTTATTTCAATTCTGTCACCCATAGTGAAAAGTTCTCGCCATATGATAACAAAAAAAGCGGTAAAATTGAGAATAAATTCTTTGTTTGCGATAGCAAGACCTGCACCAATCATCCCTAACAGACCAAATATAGAAGAAGTATTTGGCGCCCAGAGAATAAAAAGAGCAACTATTGCAAGTACTACAATAAAGCCTGAAGTAAAATGTTCCAGTAAATAACGTCTATGCAAGGTAATTTTTCGAAATTTGCTACGAAACAAAAGTGTGGAAAAATGCCGTAAACCAAAAGCTACTATAAAAATAGCAACAGAATATGCTAAAAATTCCCAGCGAATATTTGCTATATCTAAAGTACTGAGCAAATTTGGTCCCATAAAATACCTTCTCTCTTTTTTATTTAATACCTTGTTTCAATTTTTTTACTCTTAGACTACTAAGCTATATTCTATAAACTTAGCCTAAATAAAGCAAGTATCCTTTTTAATTCTGAGTATTTTTCTTTTAAAACGCTCTATTTTTATTAGAATAGAGACAAACTAAGATGTAAATTCTTTCTTTTCTTGCTTTTTTAAGTTGATTTGAATATTATTATTTACTTATTTTAAAAGGATATACAATGAATCACATATCAAAACGCAAAGGTATTATTTTAGCTGGAGGCTCTGGAACAAGGCTTTACCCTCTTACCCTTGGTATGAGCAAACAACTTATGCCTATATACGATAAACCTATGATTTATTATCCGCTTAGTATTCTTATGCTCTCTGGCATTAAAGATATTCTTATAATTTCTACTCCAAAAGACCTTCCTTCATTCAAACTTCTTTTAGGTGATGGAAGCCAACTTGGCATTACTATTTCTTACAAAGAACAACCTTCGCCTGATGGGCTAGCACAAGCTTTCATACTTGGAGAATCTTTTATAGGAGATAGCAATACTGCTTTAATACTTGGAGATAATATCTTTTTTGGCGACTCACTTGTAAAAAAACTAGAACTTGCAGATTTGCAAACAGAAGGTGCAACTCTTTTTGGCTATGGTGTTACCGACCCTACAGCTTATGGTGTTGCTAGTTTTGATAAAGATGGAAACCTTACGGGCATTGAAGAAAAACCTGAAAAACCTCAATCAAATTACGCTATTACAGGGCTTTATTTTTATGACAATACTGTTGTTGATAAGGCAAAATCGTTAAAGCCATCTAAAAGAGGTGAGCTTGAGATAACAGATGTTAATAATTTATACCTAAAAGAAAACAAATTACACCTCACTCGTCTTGGGCGTGGGAATGCTTGGCTTGATACAGGAACCCACGATAATCTTCTTGATGCATCTCTTTTTGTACAAACTGTAGAAAGGCGCCAAGGATTAAAAATTGCCTGTATTGAAGAAATTGCATACTTAAAAAAATTCATCACAGAAAAAGAATTGATACAGCTTGCTGAAAAATACAAAAAAAACGGCTACGGTCAGTATCTATTAAATATTGCTCAAAACCCTTATACTGCAGATATATAACTGAAATAAGCCTCACTAAAAATATACACGCTTTGAATACCATATCTTAATAGTTCTACTTATGGGTTCAAAGCGTTTTTTTAATACTTCTTTTTTATTCTTTTTAAATATTTATCAGGCATCGTTAATCTGTCAACTCTTTAGCTTTTTTCTTTATTATTCTAAATAGAAAACATTACTCGCTATAAAAATTTTTACGTAATAACCACTCTGCCCTAATATTTTTCGCCATTTCCCCCTAACAGTACACTTCTCATTCTACACCAATCCTTACACAAACCATCTCTCTATCATTAAAACTCCTCATTTTTATTTTTAAGAAAAACTAGAGTGCAAAATAGCCCCTCATAATTAAGCTACTTTCTAGCAAGTAACATACATCTCTTAAAATACTCCTAATCAACTAAGAACTTATTTTCCTTATTCTCTCATTCATAATTTATTTTCCTTATTCTCTCATAATATATGCTCTCTACACTCGCCATTTATTTACTCACATTTATAACAAGCCTTTTTACCTTTTTACCTTTTTACAGATTAACGCGCATCAAATGCCACTCACTTAGTATTTACTGTATACATTTTATAAATATGCTTACATAAATACGCTCATATCTTCCTTCCGTACATCTAGAACAATCAGTATACATAGTTAAAAAATCAACTCACATGGTAGTATTTTCCCATTTTCTTTTTTTGTAGACATAATTTTGACACTAAAAGAGGCAAAAAAGTCACTATTTCAAGTCTAAATACTTAATTTTAATAACTATTTCACTATTGGCATATATAATGCTTTGAGAATGCATACTATTTTAAAAAATTCACACTTAAATAAAAATTAAAACGTTGGAGAATTATTATGTCTTTAGTTATTAACCATAATATGATGGCTTTAAATGTTAGCAGAAACCTAGGTAATTCTTACGGGAATTTAAGTACGTCTACTCGTCGCCTTTCTTCTGGATTACGTATTGGTACTGCTGCCGATGATGCTGCAGGACTTGCAATTCGAGAGCTTATGCGCTCAGATATTCAAACACTTCATCAAGGTGTTAGAAATGCAAATGATGGCGTATCTCTCATTCAAACAGCAGATGGTGCGTTACAAACAATAGATGACAAACTCATTCGCATGAAAGAACTTGCAGAGCAAGCTGCAACTGGTACATACAATTCAGACCAACGTATGATAATAGATTCTGAATATCAAGCAATGGCATCTGAAATAACACGTATTTCACAGGCTACAGATTTTAATGGTATTCATCTCCTTGATGGAAATCTTTCTGGTGATGTATCTGCCCATAATGGTACTGGAGTAGCATCTAAGGGTCCTGTACGCATTCACTTTGGAACTGGAAATGACTCCACAGAAGATTTTTATCATGTATCAATCGGTAATTCTTCTTCTGAAGCATTAGGGCTTGGAAGTAATGCCGCAATTCCTGTCAATCCTGATATTGATGGCAGAAATATCACAACTCAGGATGCTGCAGGAAAAGCATTAAAAGCACTCGATTTAGCTATTATATCAAAAGATACTATCCGTGCAAATCTTGGAGCCATGCAAAACCGTCTTGAAGCAACTATTGATAACCTGACTATTCAATCAGAAAATGTTCAAGCAGCAGAATCCCGTATTTCAGACGTTGACGTTGCTACAGAAATGACTGAATTTACTCGTCAACAAATTCTCACACAAACAGCTACAGCTATGCTTGCACAAGCAAACGAATTACCAAAAATGGCACAACAGCTTCTTGGTTAATTATTTTCAAAAAAATTATATATTGTTACTTATTTTTAAAAAAAATCAAAAAGAAAAAGAGAGGAACATTCCTCTCTTTTTTATTTTTATCAAATCATTATATAAACTAACTCAGCATGCGCTTATATCTATCCCTATACTTATCCTAGCACATCTTCTTCTAGCTATTTTTAGCTTTCTGCTTATATCTCGTCTTGCATTTATTTTATAATCACTTCGTATACTTTTCTTCTAATAATACTATCGCCTCTTTTGCGGCATTTTGCTCTGCCTTTTTCATGCTCATACCTTCTGTTGTTATGGATTCTTTTACTGAATCATTTACAATTACAGTTAAAAGAACTGTAAACACTCGCTCATGCTCAGCTCCTTTCGCTTCTAAAAGAGAATAACTTGGCAAGCTTTTAAATAACAACTGGGTTAATTCTTGAAGCTGACTTTTATAGTCTTTATTTATAGGAGCTAAACTACCAACTGCTAAGAGTTTTTCTGCAAAAAGTTTTTCTATCACACTTTGTGCTTTTAAAAAATCTGCATCTAAAAAAATAGCTCCAAGCACTGCTTCTAAGGTATCTGCTAAAAGAGATTTTCTATCTCGCCCACCTTGAATCTCTTCGCCTTTCCCTAAAAATATATGTTTATCTAAATCTATCTCTAAAGCTATTTCTGCTAAGCTCGATTCTTTTACTAAAACCGCACGCATTCTTGTTAAAACACCCTCTGGCACATCTTTATACATTTTATATAGTATATTTGACACGCAAAGCTCTAAGACAGCGTCTCCTAAAAATTCTAGTCGCTCGTTACTTTCTTGTAAAACGGCATTCTCATTTACATAAGAACTATGAGTGAGTGCATCTTGCAAAAACTTGACTTCTACAAATTTATAGTCAATACCTAATTCTAATATCTCTAATGAGGAAACAGTATCCTTCATAAATACACCCTTTATAAACTATGTTTAAAATATCTTCATTCAATACTCTTTTCAATCCACAAAATATTAGCCTTATAAGCGCATCTTCTGCAAGAAAAAAAGATGCTGGCGAAATATTTTTGCATATGAAAAAAAATGCTCTAGGCATAAATACTCATTTTCTTGACTGCACTGAAAGTACCGAGCTTGAAAATTTATTGCAAGATATAAAATGCTCTCAAGATGTGATTATTCTCTTTGCTGAACAGAAAAATTTATACACATGCTTAGAATATATTGCAGAAAAAAGAGCAAAAGTCTGCGTTATTGCATCATGCTCTGGTATTCTTGAAGAGGATTTTGAGCGTATACAAAAACATATAAGACAGTTTATGAATACATTTTCTCTGCCTGTCTTTGGTATAGAAAATGCCTCTTTTATAAATACTCATAATGGACTTTACTGCGTTCCTTACTCTTCTTGTTATCCTTACTCGCCGTCCTTGCCTATAGATATTTCTTTTCCTAAAGAACTAACACAGAGCAAAGAAAGTAAAGGAAGTAGTAAGCAGAAAGAAAACAGATATTATAAAGGAAATATGAGTTTTTTTACGCACTGTGAAAAACTTTTCCAAACTTTTTTTTCATACGCAGTAGATAAAAAAATCCCCCTAGCAAAATGCCTGCATATGAGCGAAAAATCTGCTATCACAAAAGCTGAAACTTTAGAGTTTTTTGCGCAAGATGCAGATTCGCATCTTATTATTACCTATATTGATAGCATAGAAAAAAATCTATCATTTCTGCAAAGCATGCAAACAGTAAGCCCAAAAAAACCAGTTTTAGTCCTTTTAGCAAATAATGCTTACGAACAATATGCGCATGAAATATACTCACAGCATCAAACACATTCACAATATGAAAGACAATCAACACCCGAAATAAGCCCTAAGAATCTCTATGCTAAAGCTTATGAGGCTCTTTTTTTACAAAATGGAATTCTTATAGCAGATAATATCCCAAGTCTTTTTTCCCTAGCAAAAGCACTTCTTATGCCTCAAACAAAACTCACCAAAAATGTTGTACTTATAGGAAATAATGATACTGCCACTAAATACATCGCAGATAATTGTGTAAATGCTTGTGGTGTAAATAATTGTGCAGATGACGCTACAAATAAGCATACTTATCAAAATAATTCAAACCAACTACAAATGCCAAAAAGTAGTTTTTTAACTAATATACAAGCTGACTTGCAAAAAGAAAATTACATTTATCTGCACGCAGATTCTTCTCCTTTACTCTTCCCAAAATACATAGAAAGTCTTCTTAAAGAAAATATTTTCGATGCTCTTTTTATAGTTCTTGCGCCACTTAGCAGTAAAAATTATATGCTCTCTCAAGTTGAAGAGTTTCTTATTCTTAGTCAGATTGCCAATTTATATCATAACGAGCAAGCTATGCTCTTT
>CAMQUX010000047.1 GCA_947037905.1 uncultured Desulfovibrionaceae bacterium
TTAGCACTAATGCTCCCGCCATTTTCCACTGCCACTGTTCAGTACTCCGTAAGCGTATTTCATGATCATTTAAGCGTTTACTATTTTCTTGCTGGCTAGAAACAAGCTCTGTTAAGCGATCAATCTTACAATTTGTTTTTTTTTGCTCCTCTGTAATATACAGTAGCTTTACTTCTACTGCAGACACGCGGGTTTCGTGTTCATGTTTTTTTGTCATGGTACTCTTTCCTTTTTTAGACATTTTTTCTCTCTTCTATAGTTTGTTCTTTATAAGAGTTATTTTTTATGAACCTCTGAAAAGTGTTTTACTTTTGGCTTTTTCTTGTTCGATAAAAAATAAGAAGATGTCTATCTAAAGGGTTATCCCTTTAAAATGTTATGAGTGTTTGTCATTAGCTCTGTCGCCTCTGTTGTAAAATTAGATCTAATTTATTTAGCGTTTATAAAACATATTTGAGAAAAACACGAAAAAAGCACTAGACAAGATAAGAGGAACTTGGACAAAAAATGCTATAATCACTTAATATATTTAGATAAAATAAACTTCTCTTTTCTTAATTTTTTATAAAAAAAATGAACATACGATGAAGATAAGGTATATTTTTGTGTTTAAAAAATGAGTATGTGTTTAAAAAATAGATGCAATAGGGTGGAAATAGGGCTTACATATGAGATAAAATGTGGAACAACAGTATATGATATGAGAAAATATAGTGAAGAAAAGAGTGGAAGATAAGAAAAGAATAGAGGAAAAATTTGGAGAATGTGAAGGGGAGAGGAAAAGAAAAAAGTAGACATAAATGAGAATAATAGTTGTAAAAGTAGCTAAAAAAGAGAAAATAAAAATAGAATATAAAGAATAGAATGGAGATAAGAACAAGGAAGATAAAGAGCGGAGACAAAGGAGTGGAGACAAAGGAGTAGAGACAAAGTAAAATAAGAAAAATAAATAAAAGCGAAAAAAATGAGGAGAAATATATTTATAAATACTTATGATGAAAAGGGGATATGTTTAATGAGTAGAATAAAAAGAAGGGAAAATACGAGTATTTTCCCTTCCATTTTAAATCCATCTTAAATCCGTTTAAATCCGATTGCTAAAAAATACTATTTAAGTATGTCAGCTACTGGAGTGAAAGGAAGTCCGAAAGCGTCAGAAACAGCTTTGAAGGTAATTTTACCATCATGCACGTTGATACCTGGAACGATTTCAGCGTTGTCTTGAGCAGCTTTCTTCCAGCCTTTATTAGCTAATTGAAGAGCATAAGGAAGAGTTGCGTTTGTAAGAGCCATTGTAGAAGTCATAGCAACTGCACCTGGGATGTTAGCTACGCAGTAATGGATGATTCCATCAACTTCGTAAGTAGGGTCAGTATGAGTAGTTGCACGTGAAGTTTCAAAACAACCACCTTGGTCAATAGCAACGTCAACAATAGCTGTGCCTGGACGCATAAGTTTAAGGTCCGCACGAGTAAGCATTGAAGGAGCTTTAGCACCAGGGATAAGAACTGCACCAATAACAAGATCAATCTCAGGAAGAAGATCTTGGATAGCTTTTTTAGAAGACATGATTGTGATACAATTAGCAGGCATAACTTCTGAAAGATAACGAAGACGCTCTAAGCTAATATCCATAAGATAAACTTGTGCACCAAGTCCACAAGCCATTCTTGCTGCATGAGTACCAACAACACCACCACCTATAACCATAACTTTAGCAGGAGCAACACCTGGAACACCACCGATTAGTTTGCCAAGTCCGCCGTTAGTTTTTTCAAGAGCTTTAGCTCCTTGTTGAATAGCCATACGACCAGCAACTTCTGACATTGGTGTTAAAAGAGGTAAGCTTCTGTCTGCTTTTTGAATAGTTTCATAAGCAATACAAGTAGCACCAGATGCAACAAGAGCTTTAGTTTGTGGCTCATCAGCTGCAAGGTGAAGATATGTGAATACGATTTGACCTTTACGGATCATTGGGTATTCTGATGCTTGTGGTTCTTTAACATGCATAACCATTTCAGCTTTTTCATAGATTTCTTTAGCAGTAGCTATGATAGTAGCTCCACAATCTGTGTATTCTTTGTCAGAAAATCCAGATCCAACACCAGCATCTTTTTCAACTAAAACTTGGTGACCGTTTGCTTTCATTGCAGCAACACCACCTGGAGTCATACAAACACGATTTTCTTTAACTTTGATTTCTTTTAGTACACCTACAATCATTTTAATTCTCCATTAAAAATAAAAATATTAGGGTTATGCTGAAACTGCTGCAAGAGACTTATCAAGCGCAGCAAGTATTTCATCTAATTCACTTTTGCCTGCAATAAGAGCTGGGCTAAGGGCTATTGTGTTATTGAAAGCTGCAAACGATCTGTTTGTACGTCCAATAATAACACCTTCTTTCATACAACCACCAGCTACAGCCATTGCTACGCTTTCGTCTGTTGGTTCTTTTGTTTTACGATCTTTTACTAATTCAAAACCTGCAAAAAGACCTTTACCACGTACATCGCCGATGATTTGGTATTTATCTTTAAGAGCTAAAAGACCATCCATGAGGTAATCACCCATTTTATTTACATTATCAAGAAGATTTTCTTCAACGATGATGTTCATATTTTCAATAGCTGCTGCAGGACCTGCTACACAACCACCAAATGTTGATATATCACGGAAATAATGCATACGATCACTTGGATCTGCTTTGAAAGCATTAAATACTTCTTCTGTAGTTACTGTACAAGATATTGCAGCATAACCACTAGCTACACCTTTAGCCATAGTTACCATATCTGGTTTTACATCATAATGTTGATGTCCGAACCATTTACCTGTTCTACCAAGCCCACAAACAACTTCGTCTATATGTAAAAGTACATCGTATTTTTTACATATTGCTGAAATAATTGGGAAATATTCTGGTACAGGAACAATAACTCCACCACCTGCTGTGATTGGTTCTAATACTAAAGAACCTACAGTATCAGCGCCTTCTTTTAAGATAATAGTTTCAAGAGCATGTGCACATTCGATGTCACATTTTCCGTATTCTTTATCAAAAGGACAGCGGTAACAACAACAATGAGGCATTTCAACAAATCCTGGTACAAAAGGACCGTATTGAGCTTTGCGTTCAAATTGACCTGTTGAGCTAAGAGCTGCTATTGTTGTTCCATGATAGTCACGGTCACGATAGATTATTTTATGTTTTTTGCCGTCATTTTTGAAATAAGCCATTTGACGAACCATTTTGTATGCTTTTTCATTTGCTTCTGAACCTGAGTTTGAATAATAAACACGGCTCATACCTGGCATTGTGCCAATAAGCATTTGAGCAAATTCTGCAGCAGCTGGAGTACCTGCTGAGTTAGCAAAATAACAAAGTTTCATAAGTTGGTCGTATACTGCTTTCGCAATACGCTCACGACCGTACCCTACGTTTACAGTCCAAACTGCGCCTGAAACTGCGTCAAGAAATTCTTTACCTGTTGAATCTTTTACACGCATTCCTTTACCTTCAACTATCATCCAAGGATTAGCTGATTCTAATGGTTTATGCTGAGTAAGGTGATGCCAACAGTGTTTTTTGTCTGCTGCTACTGCCATGTCAAATTGATTAGCGTTCATTCAAGGTCTCCTTTTTGTTGAGAGTGATAAAGAAATTTGAGTTTGTGTCTGCAAATTTCTTTATCTGCTCTTAGTAAATTATCGCAAGAGGCTGATGCCTTGTGCTCGTAGTAAATTGTAGCAAGTAGCTTATGCCATATGCTCTTTAAGTAATTTCAATATTTGATTTTTGTTCGCAGGGCGTGGGTTATTGTCTATTAGACGTTTTGCTGCTGCTGCACGTTCTGCTATGCCTTCTAAATCTGCTTCTTTTACTCCATGAGGAGCAAGACCTGATATGATATCTAAATCTACAAGAAGTGTTTCAAATGCATCGATACAACTTTCTGCTCTTTCAAGAACAGGCATATGGCTAGTATCACAATCGTTTAGGATATCTGCAACAATTGCGTATTTTTCTGGATTAGCCATGTAGTTGAAAGCAACGCCCATAGGAGCAATTACTGCCATTAAAAATCCGTGTGGAAGTTTTAATGCGCTTGGTACTGATGTTCCGATTGCATGGATAATACCGTTTTGAGTGTTACCAAAACCGAAACCTGCAAGAGCTGAAGCATAAAGCATGTTTTCACGTGCTTGTATGTCTCCGCCGTTTACGTAGGCTTTACGGATAGATTTTGCAACAAGTTTCATTGCTTGAAGGTTAAGAGCATCTGTAAATGGAGTTGCTGCTTTACCAACAAAAGATTCCATAGCATGAACAAAAGCATCAACACCAGTCATTGCTGTTACATGTGGTGGTAGACCTGTTGTTACAGTTGGGTCAAGTATTACAACACTTGAATAAAGGTAATCACTTACGATACCAAGTTTTGCGCCTGTTTCGTTATTTGTAAGAACAGAGATAGAAGTCATTTCACTTCCTGTTCCTGCAGTTGTTGGAATTGAGATAATAGGTAAACAAGGACCAGGAACCATTTGAAGTCCAAAGTACTGAGTGATTGGAGCAGGATGTGATATAAGTACTGCTGCTGCTTTACTTGTATCTAATGCGCTACCGCCACCAAGACCTATAATGATATCAGCTTTAAATTCTTTAGCTTTGTCTGCACAACTTTGAATAGATGTAGCATTTGGCTCAAGCTCAGCTTTATCGAAAAGGAAAAAAGGAATGTCTGATGCTGCTAATGATTCTTCTACGCCTTTATGCAGTCCAAGAGCTGCAAGACCTGGGTCTGTTACAATAAAAGCACGCTTTGCGCCAAGTGCTAAAACTTGCTTGCCAACTTCTTTGATGCTACCTGCACCATGAACTACTTTTTTTACAGCGTTTAATGTATAAATCATGAGTTTCTCCTTAAATATTTGTTATATAAAATAGGTATATTTTTTTTACTTTTTGCTAGAAAAATATACTTTTTTATCTTTGTCACCAAGAATATACTCAGTGAGCTGTTTGGTTGGGATATTAGTAAATTCTTTTGCTTTTGCAAAGTAAAATATTACTCCTAAACCTACCCATCCAAAAAGTATCCACCAAGATTGTTTGCTAATAGCTGCAGGTGACATAGGAAGTGTGAGCAGTAATAGACAAGTAAATCCGCCAATTGCTCCTAAAACACCAAATAACTTGTTTCTGCCTGCATGTGGTAAATCTGGTGTGTTAGATTTAAAACATACAACTGATGTACAAATGTACGCTATAACAGTCCCAACAGCAGACATATCTACAACCCAACTAAGAACTTGTCTACCAAAGAACGGTGCAATACAAACAAATGCAGTTGTAAAGATGATAGTTCTATAAGGTGTCTTATTTACAGGGTGTATTGCCATAAACCAACTTGGAAGCACTCTTGCTCGGCTCATACTAAATAGTAGGCGAGAAGTTGCAATAAAGAACCCGTTAATACCTGTGAATATAGCTGCTAGAACTGCAAAGGTAAGAATAATACTTCCTAAAGAGCCTAGTGCTGTTTTTGCTACAAAGCCTGTATGCCAAGGCACTGTAAGCATAAGAAGTTCTAAATAAGGCATAACAAGTGCTATAGAGAAAGTTACAAGTCCGTAGAGGAAAGCTCCAACTAAAATAGCAGATATCATAAGTTTTGCTGCCATTGAAGGGGAGAAGTCAAACTCTTCTGCTGCCTGAGGTATAGTATCAAACCCAACATACAACCATGGGGCAATTGCTACAATGGCAAGTATGCAGGTTAGCGGTTTGTCTGGATAACGAAAAAGTGGTTCAAGGTTAGTCATTGATGCAGTAGGTGCGTTATATGCTCCTAAAAATAACAAAATAACTCCTGTAACGAGTATAAATGCTAAGACAACTTGAATCTTCCCTGCTAAATCGGCACCACAGTAGTTGAGGTACCCAGAAAGAAGAGTAATAATAACTAAAAATCCTACCTCGCCCGCATAAACATCCCAACCCTCAATGGAGTAGAGGAAGCCAAATTCAAAAACTCCTGGGAGCATGAATCTGCTAAGTAGCGAGATGGCTGTAACATTTAAGGCAACGATACATATATAACCAAGAACAAGAGCCCAACCACAAATAAATGCGATAGTTGGCCCGAATCCTACATATGCAAAAGCAAAAGCTCCGCCAGCAACAGGGTAACGGCTTACCATATTACCATAACACAGAGCAACAGGAATAAGAATAAGCCCGCCTATAAAGAAGCCTATGAATGCTCCTAAAGGACCAGCCTGAGGTAAAAAACGTAAAGCTGGAAGCATGAACGCTCCCCAGCCAAGAACTGCACCAAGTGCAAGCGCCCATGCTTGGGACGGCTTAAATGATTTCTTTAATGTATGTTCAGTATTTTCGTTAGTCGACATGCAATCTCCTTAAATATTATCCTAAAACCTAAAATCTAAAACCTAAAATCTAAAGGGAAAGTGGTCTATAGCCTCATAAACCTTTACTCATATAAACAAAGCAATATATGTGCCAAAAAGAACAAGCTATAAGTTGTTGATTTTACACATATATTTTATATCCTATTTTTTTAAGTAAGTCGTTTTTGCATTGCTTTTTCTCTTATTTTGAAGTATTAAGGTATCAGTAACTTAAACCTGATGCAAAAATGACTTATAAGGATTACTGTATGCTCATAGGAAAATCTTCTTTTCAACTAATAGCCTTACTTTATTGTAAAGGAGAACAATGGATAGTCACCAATAGGCTACAAGAACATTGTACTTTTTTTAACAAGCTTAAAAATCCACAGGTCGATGAGTCAATATTGACTTGGTTGGTGCAGTTAGGCATTAGAAATCCAGAAGAAGTCTTTGAAAAACTGAAAACAGAGAGTTATGTATCCTTTATATTAGATAATTATCCTTGCTATATGGAAGCTATAACTACCGAAGATTTTGGACATTTAGTGGTTTTGTCGTCTGTTTCAGAAAAAAGCACTGAGGAGTTTTCAAAACTACTTTGGAAAGAGTTCGATTGTCTTGTGGATTCGATTCATGATGGCATATGGCTCATAGATAATCAAGGAATAACACTGCGTGTAAACAAATCTATGGAAAGAATCGCGGGTGTACGAGCTGAAGATGTAGTAGGTAAGCACGTTGCAGCAGCAGTTGAGATGGGCTATACAGAAACCTGTATAACACTCAAGGCATTAGAGAAGAAAAAGCCAATAACTATGCTCGATTATTACACGAATGGTGTTTCATGCCTAAACACAAGCACGCCAATTTTTGATGAAAATGGCGAAGTTTGGCGAGTTATAGCCTGTATTCGAGATATAACAGAGCTAGAATTTTTTAAGAAAAGACTGCTCGATGCCGAGAAAAAAGTTTCCTCCTATTCTATCCAGTACGGAAAAGAACAGGCAAGCCAAGTGCATAGCGATTTTATAGGCTTTAGCGAAAGTTTTTTAGCGCTTCAAGCGACCCTTGCAAAGGTGAGCGATAACGTAGCACCACTGCTTTTCTTAGGAGAAACAGGAACAGGTAAAAGTACCGCTGCTAAAATGGTGCATGAGTGCGGAATAAGGAAAGATAAGCCGTTTGTGAATATTAACTGCGGAGCAATTCCGACAGAATTATTAGAATCTGAACTTTTTGGTTATGAGAAAGGGGCATTTACAGGCGCATCAGATGCTGGCAAAAAAGGTGTTTTCGAACTAGCAGATGGGGGAACGCTTTTTTTAGATGAAATCGCAGAACTTCCACTTGCCATGCAGGTAAAACTTCTGCATGTTCTAGATGGTAGTGGTTTCCGTCGAGTTGGTGGAATTACAGTTTTGCAACCTCAGGTTCGTATCATCGTTGCGACAAATAAAAATTTAGAAGAGCAAGTTGCAAATAATTTATTTAGAGAAGATTTATATTACCGGCTGCGAGTGATAGTTGTAGAAATTCCAAGTTTACGAGAACGCTCTGATGATATACCGTATTTAGCGCAATCTTTCTTAGATAAAGGGAATGCGCAATATGGAACAAATAAAAAATTCTCAAAAGGGCTGTTAGCATACTTAAAAGAACTTCCATGGCATGGAAATATTAGAGAATTACGAGCAACAGTAGAATTTTTAAGTGCTATGAGCGAGTATGAGTATATAGATGTCTCAGAGCTTCCAGCTTATATGCAGGTGCATATAATGGGAACACGCGAAGAGTTGCAAAAAAAAGGAATAATGCACGTTTCTGGGCATTTAACGCATACTTTAAAAGATGCAGTGGAAGAGTTAGAAAGGAAAATGATTTCAAAAGCTATGATGGACGTAAATAGCACCTATAAGGTCGCAAAAATTCTTAAAATAAGTCAATCGAGCGTTGTGCGAAAGATGAAAAAATATGGAATAGGCATAAGTGAAATACATCACGAAAACTAATAAACTGTGTTGGTGATTTTTTTATAAAATAGATTCAACTTTTATAGCTATTTTTTTACTAGTAGTTTTGAAATATATAATAAAAACAGCATGATAATAGAGTTCTGGGCAGTTAAAATTGTAAAATATAAAAATAATAG
>CAMQUX010000048.1 GCA_947037905.1 uncultured Desulfovibrionaceae bacterium
ATCACCACTCCCACACGAGAAGATATTGACCAAGAGCAAATAAAAAGCCTTGAAAAAATTTGTGAATATGTGAAAAAAAACAGTCTTTTTTATAAAAATAAACTCCGTGATTTTTCTTCTTTTCAGTTCAAAACTCAAAAAGATTTAGAAAATTTACCACGCACATCTGCAGAAGAATTAAAAAATGCTCCTCATGACTTTCTTTGTACCTCACAAGATAAGATAGAACATATTATAACCCTCACAAGCTCAGGCTCAACAGGCACGCCAAAAAGACTCTTTTTTACAAAAGAAGATCTCTTAGAAACAATCACTTTTTATAAGTATGGCATGCAGAATCTGCTTTCAAAAAACGATACTGCTCTAATACTTTTACCTGCTACGCACCCGCATAGTGTTGGAATGCTTTTAAAACAAGCAATAGAATTAATTCCTGCCACTTGTTATATTATAGAAAACCCTGATAATATACTTGAAACTTTATCTTTGCTTGATACTCTTAAACCCACATGTATTATAGGCAGTCCAACGCATCAGCTCGCTCTTGCAAAGGCACACACTGCGTCTAAAAAACAATACACGCACATAAAAAATGTTCTTTTTTCTTGGGATATGCCAACAGATGACATTGAAAATTATATTGCAAAAACGTGGAACTGCACGACTTTTAACCACTGGGGAATGATAGAAACCGTGCTAGGTGGTGCTGTTAGCTGTTCTTTTAAAACAGGCATGCACATGCGAGAACGGGAATTTTTTATAGAGATTACAGACCCAGAAACAGGTTTGCAGCTTACAGACGGTACTCGTGGTGAAATTGTGCTCACTAGTCTTTCAAGATACGGCATGCCACTGCTACGCTACAGAACAGGCGATGAAGGGAAAATACTAAGCACTCTTTGCCCCTGCGGAAGCGTTTTAAAAATGCTAGATAAAAATATCGTTCGAATTAACAATAAAAAAGATATCCCAAGTATTTTACACCCAACAGACATAGATAAAATTCTTTTTTCTTTTCCAAATATTATAAATCAGACAACAAACTATGATTTTTCAACAAACACTCTTACTATCTCCCTAGATTTATTTGCAAAAGATGAAACTATTACTGCACAAATAGAACACATTATTCCAAAAGAAATAAAATCACTGCTCAAAACAAAAAATGCTCCAAAAGATGTATATGAAAACTTACGATTTTCTTATACTATTAATAATATAAACGGGCTGGCAAATATTGGCTTTGCAAAACGCCAAGTCCGCATAATTGAGTAAGTTTAAAATTTAGAGAGTACAACTTACATAAGAATGTAAAAAACATGCAGACTTGCACAAGATAGACATGCGAATCTGCGCAAGATACACACGATAAAACTAAAGCCTAGAGTACGAAACGTAAATATCTATATTATGAAAGCAAAAAATTTAAGAATAAAAATACTGAATACAAAAAAAGAGCATAATTTATAGTTATACTCTTTTTTTGTATCATAAGTCAGATTTTTTCAATCTTGTGTAGATAAAATATCTTTCGTACAAATTAACCGCAAATAAAATATCTTCCAATAAATTAAAATACGAACAAAATATTTTCTGTATAAATACAATATTTTCCTTGTAAGTTGAAAAATTATATCTGCGATAATTCACTACTGCATAAGCAAAAAAAAAATCTGCTAGAGTGCTATAATGCTATAATGTTAAAGACTCTTTCCATGTTTGAAAACGCTCTTTTGCACGTGAGGCATAAAGCTCCTTTCTTTTTAACTTGCCAGCTTTTTGGTTCAGTGCAGGAGAAAGCCCAAAATGCACATTAGATGGCTGGAATTTTTTTGACTCTGCTCGCAGATGTCCCATGAGCGCGCCAATTGCACTCTCAATAGGAGCATCAACAAAAGGTTTTTCTAAAATCTTTGAGGCGAGTATTAAACCCAGATACAAACCACAAGCGACTGATTCCACATAGCCTTCAACGCCAGTTATCTGCCCTGCCAAATACACTCCACGCCTATTTTTTAACTCCAAATTATCTAAAACCTTCGGCGCGTTCACAAAGGTATTTCTATGAATACTGCCTAGGCGTAAAAATTCTGCGTTCTCAAGCCCTGGAATTTGCGAGAATATCCGTTTTTGCTCTGGATACGTTAGCTTTGTCTGAAAACCAACCATGTTAAGAGCTGTCTTTTCTTTATTTTCTGGACGGAGTTGCACCACTGCATGTGGTTGCGCGTTCGTGTGCGGGTTTATAAATCCTACTGGCTTAAGCGGTCCAAAAGAAAGAGTTTTTTCTCCTCGCTCAGCCATTACCTCAACAGGTAAACAGCCTTCAAAATGAATTTCTTTTTCAAATTCTTTCGGTATTACTTTTTCGCCATCGACTAACGCCTGCACAAAAGATTTATACTCATCTTCTGTTAACGGACAGTTTAAATATTCTTTACGCTCTGGCTCATAGCGTGATGCCCAGAATGTTTTGCTCGTATCTATTGAATCTGTACTTATAATTGGCGCTATTGCGTCGTAAAAATACAGCTCTGTTTCGCCTAATATCTCGCCTAAATCTTTTGCTAAAGCTTCACTTACAAGCGGTCCTGCGGAAATGACTACTGCTTTTGCATCTGAAAAATCTTCCTCGTTTAAGCTCACAATTTCTTTTCGGACAACCGTTATATTTTTATGCCCCATAATCGCATCTGTTACAGCTTTTGAAAAAAGAGTTCTATCAACAGCTAAAGCCTTACCTGCTGGCACGGCTGTCTCCATTGCTTTTTGCATAATAAGACTATTTAAACTGCTGAGTTCTTCTTTTAAAATACCAACTGCGCTTATAGTATCGCTCGATCTAAAAGAATTGGAGCACACAAGCTCTGCGAAAGTTTCCTCACTATGAGCTGGGGAAAATTTATGTGGTTTCATTTCAAAAAGCACAACTGAAATGCCTTGTTCAGCAAGTAGCCAAGCGCATTCGCAACCTGCAAGCCCAGCGCCTATTATATATATGTTATTTTGCAAAAAATGCTCCTTTTCTTTCTTCTGTTACTGCGCTATAGTAAACGAAATTATTTGAAATACAAGCTTAAAAAATACACGGAACTACCTTATATATGACCTTACTTTCAATTAAAAATTTATCCTGCTCTATCACAAGTAAAAAAGAAAAAATTTTGCCGCTTTATGATATTAACCTCACACTGAGCAAGAATGAAACCCTTGCCATTGTTGGTGAATCTGGCTCTGGAAAAAGTCTTTTATGTCTCTCACTTTTACAAATCCTCCCAAGCCCTCCCATTAGTATTGAAACTGGCGAAATTATCTTTAAAGGACAAAATCTCTTAAACTTAAAAGATAAAGAGCTACAAAAAATTCGTGGAAAAGAAATAAGCATGATATTTCAAGAGCCTATGACAGCGCTTAATCCTGTTTTCACCATAGGAGAACAAATTGTCGAAATGCTCTTAACGCACGAAAATATTTCTAAAAAAGACGCTCTTGATAAGGCAGAATATCTCTTTGAGCGTGTAAAAATCCCTTTTGCAAAAAAAAGGCTAGAGGCGTACCCTCATGAACTTTCTGGCGGTATGCGTCAGCGTGTGATGATTGCCATGGCGCTTAGTTGTAATCCGCTTTTACTTCTTGCTGATGAACCAACAACTGCGCTCGATTTAACCACACAGGCTGAAATTTTAACACTCATAAAAGAGTTAAAAGAGGCGTACGAAACAACCATGCTTCTTGTTAGCCACGATCTTGGGCTTGTGGCGCAGTATGCTGATAATATTGCGGTACTTTATGCTGGCGAGTTTGTTGAAAAAGCGCCCGCTAGAGAGCTTTTTTCTGCACCAAAACACCCATATACACAAGCACTTTTAGCAACCATTCCAATTTTAGATAAGCCTAAAAATTTAACTGCCATTAAGGGGCATATTCCGCAAGGAAATGAACGTTTATCGGCAGATATTCTTAAATCTCCTGAGCTATATTTGCAAAGAGGCTGTAATTTTGCCCCTCGATGCACGTACGCTTTAAAAAAATGTTTCGATGAAACCCCACCTTTATTTTCCTTAAATGCTCAAGAACAAGTGAGGTGCTGGCTCCATGAAAAATAAAACAGCTCTTCTAAAAGTTAGTAATATTACTAAATCTTTCCCTATTCCTAGTTCTTTTTTTTCTGCCAAGAAACAAACTTTTCAAGCGTTAGATGATATATCCTTTGAGCTTTTTGAAGGAGAATGTCTTGGGCTTGTGGGAGAATCTGGTTGTGGTAAATCTACACTTGCGAAGGTGCTTGTGCATTTAGAAGAAGCAACGAGCGGTAAAATTGTATTTAAAGAAACCGATATTACTCATATCGAAAAAAATAAACTAAAGAGCGTGCGTGCAGAAATTCAGATGATTTTTCAAGATCCCTTTTCTTCGCTCAATCCTCGTCAGAGCATTGCAAAGACCATTCAAGAAGGGCTTGATATTCACGCTATTGGGACAAAAGCATGGAGAAAAGAACACGTAAGAAATCTTTTGCAGAAAGTAGGACTAGAGAGCGATTTGGTGAGTAAATTTCCGCATCAATTTTCAGGCGGGCAAAGACAGCGTATAGCAATAGCGCGTGCCATTGCAACTTCGCCAAAGCTTATTATTTGCGATGAGTGCGTTTCTGCTCTTGATGTTTCTATACAAGCGCAAATTTTAGCCCTGTTAAAAGACTTACAAATAGAGAATAATTTAAGCTATCTCTTTATTTCCCATAATATCGCCGTAGTGCAATACATGTGTGATAGAATTCTTGTTATGAGCGCAGGAAGGATTTTAGAAATTCTACCAAGTGCAAATTTACAAGAAAATGCAAAACATCCGTACACAAAAGAGCTATTAAAAGCGGTACTATCTCCGGAGTTTAAACAAGAAAATGATACTTTAAAAAAAGAGTCAGTAGACAAAGAACTAAGAAATACAAATGGAATAATAGATACAGGCGAGATGTTAGCCTCGAATGAGACAATAACTACAGGCAAAACCACAAATATTGCATCTGTCAAAGATAAAGAGATAGCGTTAAATATAAGCGGAGAAACAGCTGGAAGTCTAAAAGAAAATGCAGGGTTACAAGAAAAAAAGACTGAGAATGAAAAAAAAGAACAAGCATATACTATGACAAATAGTTTTGCGTGTCCGTTTTATCCTCGTTGTCCACAAGCTCTAGCTATTTGTGAAACGCACGTTCCTGACGGAAAGAATTTTCAGCTAGGACATGGCATGCAGACTGTTTTTTGTCATCTTTACGATTAATTTTTTAAATTCTAAATATTATTTTTTTGTTTTTCTAATTTTTTAATTTTTTCATAGAAAAAAACATACTAATTATATCTTTTATACTCTTTATATTTTTTTCTATCTTCCATAAAATACTTATAAATTTCAATATTTTATTATCATACAAAAAAAATAGTATATATCAAAATATTGCAACTGATGCACTTTTATTTCAGTAAAAAAACTAAAGTACTTTTTTCTTAGATTTTCTTTCTGTGTACGATAAACTTTCCCAGTTAAAATACTTTGTCGCACTCTCTAGTGCGTACGCTTCTACTTCTTGCATCCAGTTTTCAAAAGCATCTACTAATTTTACGCCGTATTCGCTTAAACCTAAACTCTTTTGACCCTCTATTTTTGTAAGCACCTCTATATTAAGTACTTCTTCTGTTCGTTTAATTCGTCCCCATGCAGCACGGTAAGACATACCTAATTCTTTTGCTGCTTTATTTAACGAGCCTGTTTCTTTTACTTTTTGTAAAATCTGCAAACGTCCTAGCCCAAATGCTATACCCTCTTGTGTTTCAAACCAAAGATGTAAACGTAAGCACCCTTTCATCTTAGGGGTTTTAATCTTTTCCATTAAACTTTTACCTATAATTTCAGTTTATTATTTTTATTATACTTATTGTATTGCTTTCCTTTGAAAGCTCTTTTATAAATAGAAACATTTTATGTTCTTTCATGTTCAATAGGTCGCAAATATGATTCCTAGTTCTCCTAGTTCCTATAAAAAAATACTATCTCTTATTTGGCCGCAATTTATTATGACCGTGCTCCAGTTTACAATTGGGTATAGTGATATTTATGTGGCAGGGAAAATAAGCCCAGAAGCTCAAGCTGCTATTGGAATTACAAGCCAGTATCTTTTTGTTTTTCTTATTCTTGCCCAAGGCTTTTCAAGTGCCTGTATTGCAACTATTAGCCAGTCTTTAGGGGCAAAAGAGCCTCTTTCTATTAAAAGATACACTAGCCTCTGTCTTTATGCTAGCATTTTATGTGGCGTATTTCTTAGCACGCTTGGTTTAGTATTTATAGATGCTCTTATAGCTATTTTTAGCGTCCCAAAAGAACTTTTGCCTCTTTTAGAAAAGACTCTTTTTTTATATATACTTGCTATCCCTTTTTATTATGTTAATCTTGTTTCTGTTGCTGTTTTTAGAGCAAAGCAAAAAGTATTTTATCCGCTCTTTTTTACTGCCATAGTTGCGGTTTTAAACCTTATTGGAAATTTTATTTTCGCATTTGGCTATTTTGGTCTACCAGTATTTGGATATCAAGGTATTGCTTTTGCAACTCTTTTTTCTGCTTTTATTGGCTCAACATTTTGCGTAATAGTACTCTTTTTACAAAAAAGCTTGCTCAGAATAAAACATATCCCGCGTGATTGGATTAAAACATCGCTCCCTTATTTAGTTAAAGTGGCAGTACCCGCAACACTTACAAATATTGTCTGGCAAGGTGGATATTTTGCACTGTTTGCAATTGTTGCAACACTGCCCATTGAAACATCACTACAAACTGCTGCTATTGCTGGTATTGCAACAGGAAACCGTATTGAATCGCTTGTTTTTCTTATAACTTTCTCTTTTAGCTCAACTGCAAGCATTCTTGTTGGTGAAGAACTTGGCGCTAAAAACCCTACTAACGCTAAAAAAATTGCCATCAAAACTATGATTATTGGAATACTATTTATAAGTTTACTTTCTGCTATTCTTTGGTACTATGTCGACGGCGTTATAGCTTTTACTGTTCCTGATTTAACAGTTGCGATTGATACAAAAAATTATCTCTTTTGGAACTTACTTGCAACACCGTTTGTGTTTATGTCTATGACCCTTGCTGGTGTTTTTACTGGTGCTGGCGCTACCTTGTTTAGTTTTATTGTCATGGGCAGCTCCACTTGGTTTGTTCGTATTCCTTTAAGCTATATTCTTGGGCATCTGATTTTAAAAGAAGCAAATGGTGTTTGGATTGCCATGTTTATATCGCAAATAATCCAATCGAGTTTTGGTTTATATTTATTTTCTGCAAATAAATGGCAAAAATTTACCTTAAAGAAGTGATATTTTATGACAAATTCAACATTACAATGCTTTACTAAAAATCCTGAACTTGTGCGATATGAAAAATATATTGCCCTGTGTCCAAAAATTTCATCGGACTATACACTTTGCAATATCTTTAGCTGGCAAGATTATTTTGGATTCACTTTCACTGAAAAAGACAATCTCATTTGGCTTGAACAAACAAAAAATACCCCGCAAGCAGTCAACTGGGCGCCCATTGGCGACTGGGATACTATCGACTGGAAAAACTGCGAGACCTTACAAGAAAAACGATTTTTTTCCCGTGTGCCCTATCATTTAATGGAAATTTGGAAAAAAACTTTTAAAGATAAAGTTCTTATATTTCCAAACTATGACCAATGGGATTATATTTACTGCACGCAAGAACTCATTGAACTTTCTGGAAATATTTTTCATAAAAAGAAAAACTTACTCGCACAGTTTTTAAAAAACTATGAATACTCTTTTCATGCCATTACAAAAGAGTCCGCACAAGACCTTATTGCCATGCAAAATATTTGGCTTGAAAACTACGGTAACGACTCAAAAGAACTGCTTACCGAACACCAAGCTATCTGTTCTATTTTAGAGCAATTTGACTGCTTAAAAAATCTAAGTGGCGCATACATTACAGTGCAAGATAAAATTGTAGCCTTTACAATTGGTGAGCCGCTCAATGATGAAATGTTCCTTATACATTTCGAAAAAGGACTAACTGAATACAAAGGTGTATATCAAGCTATAAACCAGCTTTTTTTACAGCATATGGTATCAAATTATAGCTACGTAAACAGAGAACAAGATCTTGGAAACGAAAATTTGAGAAAAGCAAAACTCTCTTACAACCCTGTGGATTATATGAAAAAATATGATGTGGAGTTTCTTTCATAATTTTACTTAATATTTTATTTTTTTCATACTCTTCGTAACTTTTCTTTATTTTTTTTCATTTTCTGTTGGGATTTTATTAGATATTTTTTCTTTCATTTTATTTCATATTCTTTCATAATTTTATTTCTTTCGTAATTTTATTTATAATTTTTTATTTGATATTTTTATTTGATATTTTTATTTGATATTTTTTTATAACCCTCTTTAATAACTAA
>CAMQUX010000049.1 GCA_947037905.1 uncultured Desulfovibrionaceae bacterium
CAAAATGCATATATCACCATATCAAGATAACTAGATTTATTAGAGAATGTACTTTTTTTATAAAAATTGGTCAAGGTTTATTTTTAAATAAAAAAATTAATAAAACAAGATGCTTGTCATTATATATTGCTTAGGATAGAAGTGCTTTATGAGCAAAAAAGTACTCTGAGTAGCAGAAAATAGTCTGATGAGCTATGATAAGAAATGAAAGAGAGTAGGTGTACATATGGACTGGGAACTTAAAGCAAAGATGATGAAAACAAAAAGCCCAAAAATTGTAGGTAATGATATACTTTCATTTTTGAGCAAAAAAGATACGGAAGGGAGGCTGCGTTTTCTTCCTCTGTGGGCAAATTGGGACAAGATAATACCCAGTAATTTTATCGGCTTAGTTGAGCCTTTAGGGCATAAAGAAAGCACCTTAATGCTTCTAGCAAAAGATTCTGTAGTAATGCAAGAGCTGACATTTTTAGCCCCGCAATTACTTGATATAATAAATACATATTTAAAAGAGAATGCATTCACCAAAGTACATTTTCAATTAGCTAACGGGCGAGAGCTGTTGCATAAAGATAAAATAGTCGCGCCACGAGTAGAAAGAAATGAGCTGCCAGAATATTTAACAAAAGAGACAGTAGGGCTCTTGCCAGAAGATTTTGCAGCAGATAGTATAGTTGGCGAAAGCTATAAAAAATATAAAGAAATTATTTTAAAAGAAATTGAAGAAAAATCTTAGAAACGAGTAATTAAAGTAAGATAGCAATGAACACTATGAGCATAAGCAGGTTTATACTTGGCTCATAAATTGAGTAATAGTAGTTTTATTTATCATTTTATTTTTATGTTATATATAAGATTTTGTGTTGTATTGTTATTTTTGTTTATATTATCTATGCTCGTTAAAATTATATAAAAGTACATTTTTTTATAGTCCCAGCCAAGTTTTAGCAATAAAATTACGCAAAATCCAATCCTACTCGTAATTTGTGCCGATAAGATGTGAACAGTTAGTATTTATACTCATAGTTCATATTTTTTGTTTAATAGAGCAAAATTTGAGGACAATAGTTTCTTTAAAATATTATTCATCTTTCATTGCTAATTTTAGATATATTTTGTATAGTTAGCAAAATATGTCTAAGCTTGCTTCTTCTTAAATCTAGCATGCTTACAGATGCTATTCTTAAAATAATATTGTGGTTAAAAACATATCATAATAACTGTAGTAGATGATAAAATAGGATGTTTAACAGGAAATAATTTCTTTTAGTACGTTATGAGTGCTATTTTATAAGGTTTTTTTGATTTTTTTGACAATAATATCCTTTAAAGAGTAAGAATTTTATACATTTTTCGATTGTGGAAGATAGTTTTTTTATTTTCTCATAATTAACTAAAATAAATTTAATTAAAAGCTTCAAGAGATTCTTTATAGATTTTTTTGAAGTGCAAAAAGCGGAGTATATTTTGGAGATAGTATGTATTTAGGATTGATATTTTGTGCTCTTTTTGCTGGTGTATTTTTTTTGGTTTTTTTGAAAAAGTACAGACCAGTCAGACGTTTAAAGCTAAAAGCATCATATGGAGATGTTGTTTCACAATATGAGCTGGGGCTTACATATTACAGTGGCTTTCTTCAAGATTACAGCGAAGCATTTAAATGGTTCGAGCTATCAGCAAAACAAGCTCATGCACCGTCTCAATTTTTGCTTGGTTTTATGTACGAGAAAGGGAAAGGTTTTGAGCCTGATTATGCGAAGGCAAAAAAATGGTATGAATTATCTGCTCAGCAAGAGTATGTAGATGCACAATATAAGATGGGAGTCCTTTATTATGATGGTAAAGGCGTAGCGCAAGATTATATTGAAGCACGAAGGTGGTTTGAAATATCTGCTAGTCGGGGGCAAGCATCTGCACAGTTTCTTCTTGGTTTAATTTATGCGAGCGGATTAGGTGTAGTGCAAGATTATGTCGAAGCAAAGAAATGGTATAGTTTATCAGCAGAACAAGGGCAAATAGAGGCGCAAAATAATCTTGCAGGAATTTATTATTATGGTCTAGCCTTACCTCAAAATTATATAGAAGCAAAAAAATGGTACGCAGAAGCCGCCAAGCAAGGGCATAAGAATGCACAGTCGATGCTTGGAGATATATATTGTAATGGTTATGGCATAAGCCCTAATTATGTTGAGGCAAAAAAATGGTACACACGGGCAGCACGACAAGGTAGCGCAGAAGCACAATATAATTTAGGCACATTATACTGCCAAGGGCATGGTATAAAACTAAATTTACAATGGGCATATGTACTTTTTTCATTATCGTGCGTGAGCTCTCAGAATAATCAAGCTTGCGTAAATGCAAGAGATGAATTGGGGCTGGCTTTATCTGTACAACAGATAAATAGGGCTCAAAAAATGGCAAAAAAATTATATATACAGTGGCAAAATGATTCAAAGAAGTAAATATTATTTAAAAAAAATATTTGAGGAACGTATGAACTTAAATAAAAAAGTATTATTGATTTTTAGCATATGTTTTATTTCTCTAGCTAATATAAGCATAGTGCATTCTTATACGCTCACAGAAATCGAAGCAAAAGGTTTACGTGGTGATATTGCTTCTCAAGTGACATTGGGATATCGATATTATAATGGCGCGGAAGTTGCGAAGGATTATGAGCAAGCAGCAAAATGGTGGAGTTTAGCTGCAGCTAAAGGTAATGCCGAAGCACAGGCGAATTTGGGGCTCATGTATAGCGCAGGGGAAGGGGTTGTACAAGATTTTCGAATGGCTATAAAATGGTGGAGTTTAGCTGCTAAGCAAAATAATGCTGATGCTCAATTAGGACTTGGAAGGTTATATGCACGAGGCAATGGTGTAAAACAAGATATAGTAAGAGCTCGAGATTTGTGGGAATTATCAGCGAGGCAAGGTAATGCCTCAGCACAAGCAAGCCTTGGTTTAATAGCCTATAAAGGGATATTTACTGACCCTGATTACGCAGAAGCAGTGAGATTATGGAGACTTGCAGTAAAAAATGGAAATGCAGATGCACAAATAAATCTTGGTGTAATGTATGAAAATGGTTTTGGAGTAGTGCAAAGTTATGCAGAAGCTGTGAGACTATATGAATTAGCAGTAAAACATGGACTAGCAGAAGCACAAACAAATTTAGGCTCTATGTATTATAGAGGTCGAGGTGTAGAGCAAGATTATGCGAAAGCATTAGAACTATACAAACTAGCAGCGCAGCAAGGAGAGATTCGTGCGCAAACTAATTTAGGTCGCATGTATGCTGATGGAAGCGGTGTTGAACAGGACTATATAACAGCTAGAAGATGGTGGATACTCGCTGCAAAGAAGGGAAGTGCTTTGGCACGATTTAATATAGGTCTTATGTATAATACTGGTAACGGTCTTAATCAAAATTATACAAAATCTCGAAAATGGTTCGAGTTAGCCGCAGATCAAGGCAATGCCGAAGCACATTACAGGCTTGGTGTTTTATATACTGAGGGCTTAGATGTGACTATTAATATAGCAAAAGCTTATGCGCATTTTACTTTTGCAACAATAATATCAAAAAATAATGAAAAATATGTAAAGGCAAAAGATAGAATAGCAATAGATTTATCAGAAGATGAGAAAATAAAAATAGCAGCCGAAGTAAAAAAAGAAGTCATGAAGGCAGAAAAGAAATTAGATTTTTAAAAAATATCGCAACATATGAGTTCTTATGTGAAGATTTTTTATAAAATTAAGAAAATAAAATAATACCGTAGCTGAAAAAAATATTTCCTGCCATTAACAGGCGTAGTTTTTTTAGAAAATTATACGGGATAAATAAGTTTAAAAAACAGCAGCAGTAAAAGTTATAGTATAAGTGAGTATGTTCTAATAATTAATATTTTTTAATTATATAAAGATGATAGCTGTTTAAGAAATAGAGCATGCAGTGGTTTATAGTATTCAATTTTAGATAGATTTTAATAATACTGAGGGGGGATATATGTTTTTAAAGAAACTATTTTATTTGACATGTCTAGTAAACATATATTTTATATTCTGCTCATCAGTAGTAGTTTTCGCAAATATATCTCCTGCTAATTTAGCAATAGTTGAAAGCAACGCAGAAAATGGCGATGCCGAATCTCAATTTTATCTTGGAACATATTATTTGCAAGGAGTAGGAGTTTCACAAAGTTTTGCTGAAGCGAGAAAATGGTGGGAATTATCAGCAAACCAAGGTAATCCTCTTGCGCAATATAGCTTAGGAGTTATGTATGATAAGGGGCAAGGTGCAAAGCAAAACTTTACTGCGGCCTCTAGGTGGTATGGATTAGCCGCATCACAGGGAGTAGTTGAGGCGCAACTAAGCCTTGGCTATATGCACTACAGAGGAGACGGGGTAAAGCAAAATTATACAGAAGCAATGAAATGGTTTCATGTACTGGCTGAGAAAGGATATGCTGAAGCGCAATATAATCTTGGTCATATGAATATATTAGGGCAAGGTGTTCCGCAGAATACTGTGACAGCTCTTAAATGGTTCCAAGCATCAGCAGATCAGGGCAACGTGAACGCTCAATTATATATTGCAACAGCCTATGCTCAAGGAGCAGCAGGAGTTGAGCAAAATTTCGTAAAAGCAAAAGAAATATATGGAGAACTTGCAGATAAAGGGTATGCGATAGCGCAGAATAATTTAGGACTAATGTATTACCGAGGAGATGGAGTTAAGCAAGATTTTTCTAAGGCAAAAGAATTATACGAAAAAGCCGCTAGCCAAGATTTTGTGGCAGCAGAGTATAATATTGGGGTTATGTATTATGAAGGAAAAGGGGTTAAGCGCGATCATAGAAAAGCAAAGGAGCGTTTACTTGTAGCTGCGGATCAGGATTATGCACTCGCTCAAAATATGCTCGGTGATATACATGAGAAAGGTGAGTATGGAGTAAAAAGAGATTATGCACAAGCGCTTGATTTTTATAGGCAATCAGCAAGACAAAATAATGCTACAGGTTTAAATAGTTTAGGAGAAATGTATAAAGAAGGTAAGGGTGTAAAACAAGATTATACAAGATCTGTAAAATTATATGAACAAGCCGCAACTCAAGGTTTTAGTGTAGCTCAAAATAATTTAGGCGAGATGCTTGAGGACGGTAAGGGCGTAAAGCAAGATTATGCTCAAGCGTTAAAATGGTACGGAGAAGCAGCAAAATTAGGTTTTTTAGAAGCTCAGAATAATGTTATTCATATGCTCAAAGCAAATAAGGGCAGCAAAAGTGATAGTGTTGAAGCTATAGAATGGTATAAATTGTTAGCGGACAAGGGCAATTCCGGAGCACAGAATATGTACGGCTATATGCTAGATAGAGGAGTGAATGTTAAACAAGATTATAAAGCAGCGCGGAAATGGTATTTGCTAGCGGCAAAGCAGAATTTAGCAGAGGCTCAATATAACCTTGCTCTTTTATATTATAATGCACGAGGTGTGCCACAGAATTTCCCTACAGCCTTGAAATGGTATAAAGATTCTGCAGATCAAGGATATGCGCAAGCACAATACAATCTTGGTTTGATGCATTATAATGCTCAAGGAACGCCTTTAGATTATAAAAAATCCTTAGAATGGTATACAAAAGCTGCAAATCAGGGCTATGCAGTTGCGCAATATAATCTTGGTTCTATGTACTATAATGGTTTAGGTGTTGCTAAAAATAAGGATCATGCTAAAAAATTGTGGGAGCTTGCAGCTGCGCAAGGTTTAAAAGAAGCAAAAGTTGTACTAAAAACCATAGCAAATATAAGATAGAACGACTATTTTTTGGCTATATTTTATAAATTATATATTCTTTGGAATGTAACTCATTAAGAATGTTTGATTTAACCGTGTCTTCATGAGTCTGCTATTTGTAGGATTATCAGGCCAAAGCACTTTAGCTTTGGCTTTTTCATGTATAGCAGGGCTAGAGAATCTGTGAATATATTTGCTTTTCTTTAGATTGCATATGCTCTCATAATAAAAAATATTAAAGCAAGATCGCAGGTTCCAAAAAAATAGGATCAAGAAATATGATTTAAAAATAAAGCCAAAAAAATAAAGCTAAAAAAAATGAAGAAAGCAAAGAGCTTACTAAAAAAGTGAGCAATCAGATAAAATGCTAATAAAGAAAGAAAAATAAGCAAATAAGTACTAGAAAGAGTGAAAAAGACCTTACTGCTTAGTATTGTGTAGTTAACAAATAATAAGGATAGTCCCATTATGATGAATAAAAGAAAAAAATATCTTGTAATATTTTCTCTGAGTTTACTTTTAGTGAATTTTTCAGCACAAACTGCACAAACTGCGCAAACCGTTTCAGTTTCAGTTGCAATTAGAACGTTAGAAAAGGAAGCAGAAGCAGGTGAGGCGTATGCACAGTTCCATTTAGCAAAGGCGTATTACCTTGGAGAGGGTGTAGCACAAAATTACGCTGCTGCTTTCAAATGGTTTGAAAAAGCAGCCGTGCAAGGTAATCTAGAGGCGCAAAACTATTTTGGATTTATGAATCTTGAAGGTCAAGGGACTGCAAAAAATTATAAAGAGGCAAAAAAATGGTTTGAAAAAGCAGCCAAACAAGGTTTTGCAGATGGTCAATTTAATCTAGGGAATATATATTATGCTGGGAAAGACGTTCCTAGAGATGATAAAGAAGCAGTAAAATGGTATAAATTATCTGCCAAGCAAGGTTTTGCACCTGCACAGTTTAATTTGGGGAACATGTACCGTGATGGTCTTGGGGTTGCAAAGGATTATGCTGAGGCAAAGAAATGGTACGAGCTATCAGCCACGCAAGGTAACTCACATGCACAGAGTAATTTAGGGATAATGTATACACTAGGGCTAGGAGTTCCTAAAGATTATGCCGAGGCAAAGAAATGGTACGAGCTATCAGCAAAACAAGGTAATATAAAGGCAGAATACAATTTAGGGATAATGTATACACTAGGGCAGGGAGTGCCTAAAGATTATAAAGAGGCAAAGAAATGGTTTACATTATCTGCCAAGCAAGGGCACATAGAAGCCCAGTTCCATCTAGGGAATATGCACCGTGAAGGTGACGGAGCTCCTAAAAATTATATTGATGCTGTAAAATGGTACAAATTATCAGCAAATCAAGGGCATGCGAAGGCGCAGTATAGTCTAGGCATAATGTACTTAGAAGGTAAGGGAGTGCCTAAAGATTATAAAGAGGCAAAGAAATGGCTTGAGCTATCAGCGAAGCAAAAAGATAGATATGCACAATATAATCTAGGACTACTGTACTATGCTGGTCACGGAGTAGCTCAGGATTATAAAGAGGCATTTCAATTATTTGCCTTATCCGCCAAGCAAGGATACTCCGAAGCTCAGCTTGATTTAGGGAATATGTATTTTAAAGGTAAAGGAGTCCCACAAGATTATGCTGAGGCAAAAAAATGGTACGAGCTATCCGCAATACAAGGTCACGCAAGGGCAAATTATAATCTTAGCATAATGTATCATAAAGGCACAGGAGTCGAAAAAGACCCTGTGAAAGCATATGTTTGGGCTATGTTGGCTATTGATAGTGCTAAAAAAGTAAATGATGCTAAGCTCGAGCAAATGCTAGAGTTTGTAGTTTCGTTAGCAGGAGAGTTATCCGCAGAGCAGGTAAAAATAGTAGAAAAGATTTTAGGCAAGGGAAGTGTCCTTGTTGCTAAGAAAAAAAATCCAATGGCTGAAGCAATATTGGCAGCAGAAATGCTTGCTTTAGATGGTTTTGCAGAGGCTCAAGTTTGGCTTGGCTCAACGTATTATGAAGGAAAAGGAGTGCCTAAAGACTATAAAGAGGCAAAAAAATGGTACGATTTAGCCGCCGCACAAAATGATGCTCGTGCGCTCTATGCTATTGGGTTAATGCACAGCAACGGGCATGGAGTGGCTCAAAGTAAGGAAGAAGCTATAAAATGGTACAAATTAGCGGCAAAGCAAGGTAGTGCAAAAGCAGAAGCTGCTCTTGGTATTATGTATGATAAAGGTGAAGGTGTAGCGCAAGATGCTAAGGAGGCTGTAAAATGGTGGCAATTAGCTGCAAATCATGGCAATGCACAGTCTCAAATTTTACTTGGCTTAAAATATTACACTGGTATAGGTGTAGTAAAAAATACTGTGCAAGCTTATGCTTGGATTTCTTTAGGTAGTGCAGGAAATGATAATGAAGATATCATAAAACTAAAAGAGAAAGTAGCAAAAGAACTATCTGCAGAACAACTGACAGAAGCAGAAGAATTAATTAAAAAATGGTCTGTTGAAATAGCTAAAAATAAAGAAAAAGAAGCAGAAGAATTAGATTTTCATAAACAGTCAAAACAGACGAGAATATAAAATAGAGCTTAAAAAGTAATAAGATAAAGTTTTATGTTGGAATTTTAATAATGAGGAGTTTTTTACTATGCTAGCTATAAGAAAAAG
>CAMQUX010000050.1 GCA_947037905.1 uncultured Desulfovibrionaceae bacterium
TACCTGCTACTATCTGTCTTGGCTCATCTTGACCAATATCAAGTTGCACTACAAGCAGTCTATCTGCATCAGAATGTTTTTGCGCTGCTAAAACTGTTGCTACACGCAAATCAAGCTTTTCAAAATCTTCAAACTCAACGGCTTTTTTCTCAAGTGCCGCTATATTTTCTTCTTTTTCTTCTATAACCAACTCTACACGAGGGAACAGATTACTTTCTGCAGCTACGGTTGTTCCGCTTTCTAAAATTCCCCAAACATCAGCTTCTTTTGATAATACAAATTTCTCTGGGGCAAAAGCAATACCTAGCTGTTTAAACATCATATTTGCAGCTTCAGGAATTATTGGCCAAAGGTGAAGCGCTAATTTTCTCATACTCTCTAAAAGAGTATAAATTATTGAGCCTAAGCGTTTTTCATTCTGTGCTTTATGCACTTCCCAAGGTTTTGTTGTATCTATATATTTATTCAAACCTCGAACAAGCACCCAAAGACTCTCTAAAGCTCTTGCTGTTTGAAACTCTAGCATATACTTTTGAAAATTTTCCATGCTTGCTCGACCAAGATTTTTAATCTCTAAATCAACCAAATCTTCATCGAGTGATACGGGTACAATACCACCAAAATATTTTTGCGTCATACTGAGTGTTCGGCTAAATAAATTACCCAAATCATTCGCAAGATCAGCATTTAAGCGCCCTACTAATAACTCTTCTGAAAAGCTTGAATCTTGCCCCCAAACCATCTCTCGTAGTAAGAAATAGCGAAAAGCATCGATGCCATATTTTTTTATCATAGCAAGCGGTTCAACAACATTCCCCACCGACTTAGACATTTTACTACCGTTTGATAACCAGTAACCATGCACATGCAAGCCCTGATAAGGCTCAATTCCTGCAGATTTTAATATGGTCGGCCAGAATATTGCGTGTGGTTTTAAAATATCTTTTGCTATTATATGATGTGCTGATGGCCAGAATTTTTGAAAAGAATCGTCTTCTGGGTAACCTAGAGCACTTATGTAGTTAACAAGTGCATCAAACCAAACATAAGTCACATATTCAGAATCAAAAGGAAGTTCAATACCCCATTCTAAGCGAGTTTTAGGACGAGAAATACAGAGATCCTCTGAAGCTCCTAATTCAAGCGATGCAAGCACTTCATTTCTATAGGAAACAGGAGTTATGAAATCATCATGTTCTTTTATATACTCAACCAACCAGTCGTGATATTTAGACATTTTAAAGAAATAGTTCTTCTCAGATATATATTCAGGCACTGTTTTATGGTCAGGGCAAAAGCCATTAACAAGCTCTTTTTCTGTATAAAAGCGCTCACAGCCAAAACAATAATGCCCACCATATTCGCCGAAATAGATATCACCATTATCGTATACTTTTTGTAAGATTGATTGAACTGTCTGTTTATGTTTACTATCGGTTGTTCTAATAAAGTGGTCGTTTTGTGCACCTGTTGCGAGCAAAAGATTTTGAAACAACGCACTTATTTTATCTACATATTCTTTTGGCGTTTGTTCGTTTGCTGTTGCGGCTTTTACTATTTTATCACCATGTTCATCGGTGCCTGTTAAGAAAAAGCTTTCTTCACCTTGTAATAGATGAAAACGTTTCATGCAATCTGCCATGATTGTTGTATACGCATGCCCTAAATGAGGTTTCGCGTTCACATAATAAATAGGAGTTGTTATATAAAAACGGTTCAATTTATTGCTCCTGTTGCATTCATATTTTTTAAATATATTTTTATCTGCATTTTAAATCATTTTTCTAAGTTTTTCTAAGTTATTCTAAGTTATTCTCAGTTATTCTGAGCTATTCTCAGCTATTCTGAGTTATTCTGAGTTATTCTCATCACTTTTTTTGTCGCTTATATTGTCGCTCATATGTGTTATTCTCAGCATTTTCTGAGATATTCACATTATTTTTCTGAGCAATTCTCATTATTTTCTAAGCTACTTAGAAAATTCTATTAGCGTTTTCTGTTATTATTTGTATTTTCTTTCTCAACTAAAGCGCTCTCTTGCAAAGAATTATTATTTCCTAGTTCACCTTCAAAAAAAGAAGGAGCTACATAATCTTTTGGCAGTGTAAGGTGTTCTTCTATTTCTGCAAAAGATTTACTCATAACATCTGACCAAATATCTACTGAAAATTCAAGCTCGCCCGCATTTTCTGGCAGTACTGTGATAGTTCGTCTAAAAAAATTAGAGCGCATAACACGTACATTTCCAAGTGATTTAGTTTGGAAACGCTTGCCCATTTTAGGACAAGTAGCGTGAAACTCTTCATAACCATCTTGTTCATAGCTTAAACAACAAAGAAGACGCCCACAAACCCCTGATATTTTTGCGGGATTTAAGAAAAGATTTTGTTCTTTTGCCATTTTTATTGTTACTGGTGCAAATTTTTGCAAATATTTTCGGCAACAACAAACCATTCCACAGCTACCTAGTGCACCAACCATCTGCATTTCATAACGAACGCCAATTTGGCGAAGCTCAATTCGTGTGCGGAACTCTTTGACTAAATCTTTGATTAAATCTCGAAAATCGATTCTATCTGGCGATGTGAAATAAAATATTATTTTACTCTTATCAAAATAAATTTCAACTTCCACAAGTTTCATTTCAAGTGCTAACTGATCTATTGATTTTCTACAAAAACGAAATGCTTTTTGCCCAAGTGCTACATTCTCAGCATGCGTTTTTAAATCTTCTGTGTTTGCTACACGCATAATTGGAGCAAAGCCTTCCCCAACTCCTTCTGCGCTTATCTTTTCTTGGCGAACACTTAAAACTTGTCCTATGCAAATTCCTTGCTCTGTCTTTACCAGTACCTGCTGTTTTTCACGCACAACATACGTACCAGAAGAAAAGTTATATACTTGTCCATATTCTGCGAACTTCATTCCTAATATTTGGCTCATTGTTGCTATTTGACTCATTTATATATCCTATTTAAACTTTCTATTTATTCAGATTGAAATTTTCTACTTACTTGAATTATATATCTTATAAGTATTTTTTTTAATAAAATTAAAACTTTCTCATAAAATACTTTTCAATGTGCCATTTTTTCACAAAAAATGCAACAATTCCTCTTGCCAAAATATAACTATTCTTTAAATCAAAACAAGAAAATTTCTTATTCTACAACTTGATTGTCACTAATATTCACTAATTAGCTAAGAAGCTCACTGATTCCTACTAATTCACATTAATTAGCTAAGATACTCATGCTCGTTTGAAATATTGACAACACCCATTGATAATTATCAATACTAGCTAAGTCTTCTTATTAGCAGAAAGATTTATAAATCATTATAAAATATCACTAATTTATCTAATATAGGTATGTTTATAGACGTTTATTACTATCTATTATACTCTAAAATATCTTAATAATATTTATTTCTAAAATCTCTATTTCTCTTGCCAGACAATTTTATAGCTACCATTTGCTCCTGTTGTAAGCAAATGTATATCTCTTTCTTTAAAATATTTCTGTATCTTTTTTGCTGGAAAATTAAAATGCGGTAAATAACCACATGATGCGGATACTATTTTTGGCGAGAGCGATTTATATAATTTAGGACTATAATTGCTAGCACTGCCATGATGTGCGAGCATGAGCACATCGGTGTTTTTTATTTCATCATTTTCACTTACTATATCAAGCTCTTTTTTGCCTGAGTCTCCTGTAAATAAAAAGAGTTCACGTTCTTTCCAAAACACAAGCAATATTAAAGAGCGACTATTTCTATCCTTTTTGCTAAGGGCAGTTTCTGTTGGTCCTAAAACTTTTGCATAGATGTCTTTCCCTAAAATTATTGTATCGCCTGCTTTTAGACTTTGAACGACTATATTTTCATTATGAATCGCCGTGGCAATTCTTTTTCCTATATCACCTGTTATTGTATCTGCGTTCGTATATAATTTCTTCGCCCCATGCTTTTCTAAGATATAAGGAATACCACCAATATGATCTGCGTCTGCATGGCTCATAATTACTCCTTCAACTTTTGGAAACGACTCTTTTGTAACATTAGCGCTTAAAACCGCTTTGCCGATATCAAAAGAACTATTCCACATTCGCCCGCCATCAAATATCCATTTCTTACCATCTGCTGTTTCTAAAAAAAGAGACTCCCCCTGCCCCACATCTAAAACAGCTAATTGCACGGAGTTGCTATTTCTACTTGCAGAGTAGAACGGAAAAAGAAAGAATAAAATACAAATACTTACAATAATAGACTTTTTCTTAAACGATAAACTAAGAAGTGGCAATATACACAAAATATACCACATTAAAATTTGAACACTATTAAAGCGAAAGAAAAGATATTCGGGTAAAAATCCGTACTGCTCACTAAAGCGTAGTAAATTTAAGAAAATATCGATACTTGCGCTTAATAAATTAAACAGCCACTGCGTAAGGATTGAAAAATTGAGCAATAGAAAGAAATAACCAAGCAGTGCAAATGGAATAATAAAAAATGCAAGAAAAGGCACCCAAAAAACATTCCAAAGAAAATTTGGCGCATATATTCCAAAATAACTTATGATAAGAGGAAATAAAACAATATTCGCAATAACGCTTATACTTAATGGAAGAAGAAAGAGAGTAGAAACAACGGAATTGCATTTCTTAAATAGTCTATAAGAGACTGGCATATAAAATATTATTCCAGCGGTTGCAATAATTGATAGCTGCAAAGCTACATCGAAAATAAGCAGTGGGTAGAAAAGAAATATAAAAAGTGCCGCATAAAACAAGCCATCTAAAAAGACATTATCTCGTTTAAGGACTAAAAGCATAAATATCCAAAAGAAAAGCATACTACTTGCTCGCAGTAGTGATGGGGATATGCCTGTATTCCATAAAAAGAAAATAACAAGTGGAACGCTGAAAAATAAAGATAATTGCAGGCGAGAGATTTTTTGAAATATTTCAGGTCGAAAGAAAGCTATAAAATAGCAAGGAAGTATACCAAGCGCAAAAACTAAGCCGAGATGTAAACCAGAAAGAGCTAAGCTATGGCTTAAACCAGATTTTTGGAAAAGTTCCTGTATTTCTGGCGAGATAAAAGATTTATTGCCCGTTAAAAATACATACAAAAGTCCTGCTCCGTCTGTTTTTGGAAGCAGTTCTCGTATTTTCTCATGTATCTTTTGGCGAAACTTTACATGCTCAATACCTGCACCACTGATGCTCTTTAGTTTTTCTGATTTATATAACGAGCTACTCCAAAAAACACCTTTACTCTGCCAGTAAAAATCATAATTCCAGCCAGCGTCATTTTGAAAACCACGCAAAGGATAGAGCCTTCCTTCAAAACTTATTTCCTGCCCTGCAAATACTTCTGCAATATCATATGCAGAAAGGAGTAAATCGCCAGAAAGTGTATCTTTTCTTAGTTTTTCATCTTCTATCTTCACTTTCTCAACAGATTCTTTTTTACTTGATTCTTTTTTGCTTGATTCTTTTTTGCTTGATTCTTTTTTGCTTACAAGTTTCTCAACAGTTACTTTTTCTAAAATAATTTGTTGCCGAGATTCAGCTAAAACACGAACTTTCTTAACAGTAGCAGTTATGATAAATTTATTCTTTTCTACTACACCCACAGGCCAGATAGAGGTCTCTGGAAATAATGATTTCTTGAGAAAACTACTCTGTTCAATGCTTGGGAAAGAATTTGGAGAAATTTTAAGCGATAGATTTTCATGCTTGCTTGTAACAGATAGTTCTGTGCTTTCATGAAAACGGAAATCGTAAAAATCTGTAGGAGGTTGTGGTAAAATAGGAAGGGAAAAGGAAATATACAAATAGCCAAGAAAAAAACAAATAAATGGAGAAATAAAAAATCGCCTGACTGTGCTTAGGTTCGCAAGAAGAAATATACAAGAAAATGCAAAAAAAGCAGGAACAAAAAACCGAGCAGCAAAAGCACCACAAAGTACATAAAGAAAAAGTATCTGCCAAGAAAAAAGAGAAAATTTTCGCATAAGCTGGCAATTACCTTTAATAAATAGGGCTAAAAAATAATCCTACTCATTATAAACATCCATCTATTAATAAAGAATACAAATTATTCAAATTTTACAATATTCAATTTTATTAAGCATTTAATTTCACTAGATATTTTTTTAGTAGATATTGTTTTCTACAGGATGTTGTTTTTACTCGCTATATATCTTTACGGAGTATCTAATTTTACTAAGGATTTTATCGTAATAAGCATTTAATTTTTATAAGATATTGAGTGCTATTAAATAGTAGTATTCTGATATAAATCATTTAATTTTTCTATTTCACTAGAAATATTATGAGCTAACACGAGCTATTTTAGCTCCCACAGCGGAAAGTTTTTTCTCAATAGCCTCATAACCTCTATCTAGATGATAAATACGCTCAACTTCAGTCTCACCATGTGCCACAAGACCTGCTAAAATGAGCGAAGCACTTGCGCGCAGATCAGACGCCATAACTGGTGCGCCTGTTAAGTGCGTCACTCCTCGAATAATTGCTGTTGAGCCTTTTAATTTAATATCTGCACCTAAGCGAACAAGCTCTTGCACGTGCATGAAGCGGTTTTCAAATATTTTTTCATCGATACTCCCAGCTCCTGTTGCACAACACATCAAAGACATAACTTGTGCCTGCATATCTGTTGGAAAACCTGGAAACGGCTGAGTTGTTATATCGGTCGCATATAAAAGATTCGTTGCACGCCTTACTAAAAGACCTGTTTCTTTTTCTTCTGTATATACGCCCATCTCTTGTAAAACTACAAGTAAGCCTTCTAAAGATTCTGTTGGACAATCTTCTACTAAAAGTTCTCCATCTGTCATAGCGGCGGCTATTATGAAAGTTCCTGCCTCTATTCTATCAGGCATTATTTTATATTCGCAGGCATGTAATTTTTCTACACCCTCGATTGTTATAACACTTGTGCCATGTCCTGATATTTTTGCGCCCATTGCGATTAGGAACTTTGCAAGATCGACTATTTCTGGTTCTCTTGCTGCATTTTCAAGCACTGTTGTGCCTTTTGCTAAGCTTGCTGCCATGAGTAAATTTTCTGTTCCGCCAACGGTTGGAAACTCGAAGGATATTTTCGCTCCTTGTAATTTTCCACATCGCCCACGAATATAGCCTGAGTCTAAACTAAACTCTGCGCCCATGCGCTCAAGAGCTTTTAAATGCAAATCTACAGGACGTGCGCCTATGGCACAACCTCCAGGAAGCGCAACATCTGCCTGTCCTAAACGTGCAAGGAGTGGTCCTAAGCAAAGAACTGATGCACGCATAGTCTTCACAAGCTCATATGGTGCTTCTGGCTGTAGCGTCACTGGGGTAATTTTAGCAGTACCTTCTGCACGTTCTATCTTACAACCTAAAAGTTCTAAGAGCTTAAAGCTTGTTGTTATATCTCGTAAATTGGGAACATTTGTGAGTGTTACTGTTTCTGAGCACAATAAACTGGCTAATAATATTGGTAATGCTGCATTTTTTGAGCCACTTACTCGGATTGTTCCATGAAGTGGATTACCACCTTCTATTACTAGTTTTTCCATTATTATATGTCCCTCTTTTTTTTCTAGCTCTTAAAATATACTCTCATAAAAATCTTAGCAAGCTTTTCTTTATAAAATATTGTTTTTTAGAGTACAAAAATTACGAGCTTAGCATCTTGAAATTTTAAACAGAGCAGTTAATGTATATATTTAAATATATATTTTTACGTATCGGAATATAAATACCTGCAATTATAACTATTATTATAAAATATACTAAACTTTAAATACTACATCATACAGTGCTGTTAATGCTTTTATCATTTCGTTTTCATCTTGTACTGTGAGTGCTCGTTCTAAAAGTTCTTTTGGAATAAGATTTTCATCATATTCAATGGTTGCTGTTCGGCTAAGCATACTAAAGTTTGTCTTTGTTATTCCTCTTGGTTTCTCTCTTGGAGCATCTTTTATAAATTTAAGCATATCAGGATTAAGCATAAGAGACGCTTTAAAACCTAAACGAATTTTCCCTGAAGCATGCTCTTTGATTGTTATATCTTTACGAAATTTTGCGATACTTGCAAAGTCCATTTTGTCTCCTACTGTTAATATATTTATATATTAACATTCTATATACTTATTTTAATAACTTGTAATGTTTAAACTAAGTTGTTCTTTTACACTATTTAAACAAGTTTTTACAGTACTATATTTCAAGTACTAGCAAATTGAGTATACCTTTAGTATATTTTTTATTGCATATTCTTATCAACTTGCTTATTTTATATTTATTTATTTTTTCATTTTATTTCAAGTGCTTACTAATATACTCTACACTTTTTATTGTATATTTTATTGTATATTTTATTTTATCTTTTATTTTATCTTTTACCTTTTATCTTCACTAAGTACTATTTTTTA
>CAMQUX010000051.1 GCA_947037905.1 uncultured Desulfovibrionaceae bacterium
AAAAATATTAGAACCACCACCTTCGCCATTCTCACTATTTTGAGAGCCACCACCAAAAATAGCTGTCCACTGTAGCATATTTGCAACCATCATAACAACTGTTGCCATAACAGAACTAATGCTCGAAATAAGAATATCTCTATTTAAAATATGCCCAAGTTCATGCGCAATAACAGCTTTTAACTCTTCTGTAGAAAGAATTTGCATTATTCCTTCAGTAAGCCCAACCACAGCATGTTCAGGATTTCTTCCTGTTGCGAAGGCATTAGGTGCCTCTTGAGGAATAAGCGCAAGGCGAGGTTTTGGCATATTAGCAACAGCACAAAGTTCATCAAGTATAGCGTGTAATTTAGGAGCCTCGCTAACAGAAACAATACGAGCATGATACATGCGCAAAACAATTTTATCAGAATACCAATAGCTGCCAACGTTCATAACAAGGGCAATACCAAAGGCAATTATCATGCCCGTATTGCCTCCAATAAATTTACCAAGAAATAAAATTAATGCCGACATGCTTATAAGAAGCACAAATGTTTTTAATTGATTAGTCATAAAATCCTCTTTATATTAGGGGCAGTAGTACTTGTAATATTAAGTAGCTAAATCTAAAAGTCAAGGATCTTTAGCACAAAGGGGAAAGTATGAAAAATTATAAAAATAAACAAATACAAACTATTAGATGCTTAGGTGAGCAGAAATATAACTCATCTTTTTGTACAAGCAAATTTATATCAAAAGAAGAGTGTATACTTATTCCAGAAAAAGAAAATCGTAATACAGACACGTGTTATGAATTTGAGCTAGCTGGTGCACGGGAGAAAGTTTTTTTTAACGCAAAAGAAACTCGTTGTGCCATAGTCACTTGCGGGGGCTTATGCCCTGGATTAAATGATGTTATTAGGGCGATAGCACTAGATACATATTATGGCTATGGCATAGAAAAATGTTATGGAATAGAATATGGCTTGCAAGGTTTTATAAAAGAATATGAACATAGAATAGTGCCTCTTAATAGAGATTCTGTGCGAGGCATTCATACAGTGGGCGGGACTATGCTAAAAACTTCTCGAGGCCCTCAAGATATTCAAAAAATAGTAGATAGATTAGAAGAATTAGAAATATCTATGCTTTTTTTAATAGGTGGTGATGGCACTATGCGTGCGGCAGAAAAAATATATGATGAAATAACTGAGCGTAAGCTATTAATATCACTAATAGGTATTCCGAAAACCATAGATAATGATATCCCATATGTGAGCCGTTCTTTTGGTTTTGATACAGCCGTAGCAAAAGCAGCAGAAGCAATAGCTTGTGCACATACAGAAGCAATATCAACGATGGGGGGAATTGGTATTGTAAAACTTATGGGCAGAGAAGCAGGTTTTATAGCAGCAAATGCATCTCTTGCCATGCGAGATGCAAATTTTGTTCTTGTGCCAGAAATTCCTTTTACACTAGAGGGTAAAAAAGGCTTACTAAATAGTCTAAAAGAGCGTCTGCTAGTAAAAAATCATGCAGTAATAGTTGTAGCAGAGGGTGCAGGGCAAAATTTAGTAGCAGAAACGCATCAAAAAGATAGTTCAGGCAACAAAAAGTTACAAGATATAGGACTGTTTTTAAAGGAAGAAATTTCAAAATTCTTAAAAGAAGAGAAGCTAGAACATTCTATTAAATACATAGACCCAAGCTATCTTATTCGTTCGGTTCCAGCAAATGCAAGTGATAGCCTTTACTGTGGGCTTTTAGGTGAATATGCGGTACATGCTGCCATGGCAGGAAAAACAGGCATGCTTGTAAGCTATTGGAATGGAGAATATATTCATTTACCACTTCATTTAGTAACACAAGGTAAAAAGAAGCTTGATACTAATTCCGCCATATGGCAGGCAGTGCTTTCATCAACAGGGCAAGCTCCAGATATGCGCTAGTTTATTAGATGCTAATTTGTAGCGGGTGTTTTTTTATTTTGTAGAGCTGAGGTATTTTTTTGTAATGTGTAATTTTTTAGAATCTAAGCTGTATAGAACGAGAAAAATAAAAAAAGAGTAAAGTTATTTTATGACAATTATAAGAAATTTTTTATTAGGATATCTGTAAAAGTGATTAGTGTGAAGAGTTTAGATATATAAATCAGCAGAAAATAAAACATTGCGAGCTATAAATAATAATGAATCAAATGGAGTAAATTTTTTATTGTAAATATATGAGCATGAATTTATAAAATAGACTTTTTAGTAAAGAGTGGTTTGTGATAAAAAGAACATCTTATTTATATATGCATAGAGCTATAAAAATATTCAACAAAACACACAAAATAGAATTAAAAAAGTATAATGAATAGTATATAATTTAATAAGACTAAAAAAGTTATCCATAATGAGTTATAAAAGAGTACTATATTACAATAAAATATATGCGATATTAAAAAAGAAAAGCAGCCCTTAGGCTGCTTTTCTTTTTTGTAAATGTGTAAACAGTAATTATACTGATTTAAAGTAAGCAGTTGCAGCAGCGCCACATATTGGACAGTTGCTTTTAGGAGCATGTAGTTGAGTGTGTCCACAAACTGGGCAAAGATAGTAATCGCCATCTTCTAAAGAATCCATTTTTTCAAGAGCTTCAGTATAAAGAGCAGCATGAACTTTTTCAGCTTCATTAACAAGAGTGAAATATGCTTCAGCAGTAGCATTACCTTCAGCTTTAGCATCAGCAATCATAGCAGGATACATATCAGTAAATTCAAAAGTTTCGCCGCCAATAGCACCTTTTAAGTTATCAGCAGTAGAACCAATACCGTCCATTAAAGCTAAATGTTTATGAGCATGTATAGTTTCAGCATTTGCAGCGGCACGGAAAAGTTTTGCAACTTGAGTATGTCCTTCTTTTTCAGCCTTAGCAGCAAAAGCAAGATATTTACGGTTAGCTTGTGATTCACCAGCAAAAGCATTTTTTAAGTTTTCTAGAGTTTTACTCATCAATAATCTCCTTAAGATTTGTAGTATTAGTATTTAAGATTTTTTTGACAGATATTTCCCTGTCGATAAATAGTAATTATTCCTATTTGAAAAAAAAAGCAAGCATTTTTTACAAGAGAGGGTTAAAAAAAATATAATAAGAGGCGTTGCATTCTTTTTCTGTTTGTGCTAAAATGAACACGTACAATAAGTTTATATTTTATGCGTGTAAATGATATATTGTAATTAAATTATTTTTGAGAAGGGGTGTTTTATGTCAGACGTAGTTGTTATTGAAGAAAAAGAAGGTTCAATATCTGAACTGTGGCTTAAGGAAGATTACTGGTCAATTTGGCTAGGATTTATAATTTTAATAGTAGGTTGTTGTATTTATTTTAACAACCAACCTGCAGGAATGGATTCATTTGCAGATCAAAATGCGATCATTGCAGAAGAAGAAGTTCGTACAAGTCATCTTGACGAAAAAGATGCTCCTACTTTCTTAAAAACTGTAGAGTACTATCAAGCAATAGATGAAAAAAAATCTGTAAAAGCTAGTAGTCAAGGTTTTGCTAAAAAAATCAGTGGTTTTTTTGCTAAACCAGGTGCTTGGACAAATAATCCAATAGATTCTTTTTATCTTTCACAAGCAAAAGCTGATATGCGTAACGAAAAACGTCGTCCTGCATATGAAGCTGCAAAAGCTAAAACTAACGAACAAGAAGTTAATGCTTTAATGGCACAAGAAGAAGCAGCAGAAGCAAGCTTCCAAAATTTAGCTCTTAATAAGCAAGCAGAACTCGCAATAGGTGAGTGGCGTAAAGCAGTAAGATCTGAAGCATCTGCAAAAAAGAAATTAGCAAAACCATACAATAAACTTCCTAATTTAATAGGATTATGTATTGTGTTTTCAATATTCTTTGGTATTGGCATGCAAGTTATGAAAAAAGAATTTGTGCCATTTGTAAAAGGTTTTTGGTTTGTATTCATGTTTGCAATGCTTGCATATACTTTTGCAGCACAATCTTTCATGAAATCTTTAGGAATAGATAGTGCTATTTGGGCAATCTTCTTAGGAATGCTTGTAGCAAACACAATAGGAACACCATCATGGGCTAAACCAGCACTTATGGTTGAATATTTCATTAAAACTGGTCTTGTTTTATTAGGAGCAGAAATCCTCTTTAATAAAATAGTAGCAATTGGTCTTCCAGGTATCTTTATTGCTTGGGTTGTAACACCTACTGTACTTATATGTACTTACATATTTGGTCAAAAAGTTATCAAAATGCCTTCAAAAACACTCAACATGGTTATATCAGCAGATATGTCTGTTTGTGGTACTTCAGCAGCTATTGCGGTTGCTGCAGCTTGTCGTGCTAAAAAAGAAGAGTTAACTCTTTCTATCGGTCTTTCACTTGTGTTTACATCTATTATGATGATTGCTATGCCTGCGTTTATTAAAGCAGTTGGCATGCCTTACGCACTAGGTGGAGCTTGGATGGGTGGAACTATTGATGCAACTGGCGCAGTTGCTGCTGCTGGTGCATTTTTATCTGAAGAAGCTCTTTATGTAGCTGCTACAATTAAAATGATTCAGAACGTATTAATCGGTGTTATCGCATTCGGTGTTGCTGTATACTGGTCTACTCGCGTAGACGTAGCTGAAGGCAGAACTGTTGGCGCAATGGAAATTTGGTACCGTTTCCCTAAATTCGTACTAGGATTCCTTGCAGCATCTATTATATTCTCACTTCTTATTGCTAACTTTGGCGCAGATAAAGGCTACTCTGTTATAGAGCAAGGCGTTATCGGCGGCTGGTCTAAATTATTCCGTGGTTGGTTCTTTGCACTTTCTTTCGCAGCGATTGGACTTGCAACTAACTTCCGTGAGCTTGCTCATCACTTTAAAGGTGGTAAACCGTTCATACTATATGCATGCGGTCAAACTTTAAACCTTACATTAACACTTATTATGGCATACATCATGTTCTATGTTGTATTCCCAGACGTGTTAGCACAGTTATAGTATTAGATAGTTAAATAAAGCTCTTTATCTGCAGTTAATTCTTGTGGATAAAGAGTTTTTTTATGAGGAAAAAAGAGTGCAAAAGAAAAAAATAGCCGCATTTTTATTAGGTTGTTCAGTTATAGTCTTGTCTTTTGTTGTAGGTAACTGGCTAACAAACAATGTTGAAAGTGTAGGTAAAATTGTAGCTTTTGTTGATAAAGAAAATTTAGACCGCCATGCTTATTACTATTCTGATGTAGAGGCATGTACCGATGGAGCATATCTTTTGCGCCATACTGTTCGACCTAAGAATAATGAGAATGAGAAAAATATAGCCAAAAAAGCTCATGAAATGAGTAAAATTAAAAAGGCCCAAGAAAATAATATAAGCGAAAAAAAATAAGGACATATACTCATGGAAGAAAAAGTACTTGCTGTATTAAAAAACTCAGACAAACCTTTACGCCCAGGTGATATTGCAAAAGAACTTGGAGTAGAAAGTAAAGTGGTTTCAGATGCTATAGCAAAATTAAAAAAAGAAGAGAAAGTTCATTCTCCAAAACGCTGTTTTTATGCAGCATTATAGTTTTTGCTCATTGAATAAGTAAAAACTATGTGGCATTAGACATAATGATTTTTTAGAAAAGAGAGGAATATATTTCTCTCTTTTTCTTTTTTAAATAACGGAAAGCCTCTTTGATTTTAGCAGATAGAGTTACTTTTTTAGCAATATTATGGAGTAAATAAAAGGTAGATAAAAAAGTCGAGCAGAAAAGATACGCAAAAAAGACACACAGAAAAGAGTGATTAAAAAAGACATATAGAAAAGACATATAGGAAAGATATGTAGGAAAGATACCCAGAAAAGATACCCAGAAAAGATGCTGGGGAAACCATAAATTATGTGTCAGAGGAGAGTGTTTTCTTGCAGATTTGAGAGCCTAAATAGCTAAGAATTCATTGTTGGGATAGTATATTTTTTTCAAGATAATGCAGAAGAAGAGTCGCAATGCTTACAAGGAAAAGATAATAAAGGGCAAGTATAAAGTAGGAATCAAGCACTCGAAAGGTCAGGGACGCTATTTTTTTACCATTACCGGTAAGTTCGTAAAAAGTAACAACATAAGCAAGAGAAGAATATTTAATAAGATAAATTATTTCATTTCCACATCCTGGCAGTGCTCGGCGTAAAGCTTGGGGCAAAATAATATTCTTAATAGTCGCAAATTTTGAAAATCCAAGAGCATACGCCGCAAGTGTTTGCTCTTTTTTAATAGAAACAAGTGCGCCACGTATATATTCTGCCTGATATGCCGAGGTACAAAGAGTAAAACCAATAACAGCAGCAAAGTAAGGAGATAGGACAATATTAAAAGCAGGCAGACCGAAATAAATTATAAGTAGCTGCAAAACAAGCGGAGTGCCTCTAAAAATTTGAGAATAGATGGTGGCAGTTTTTGCCACTACAGGGTTTGCATATGTTTGTAGTGAGCCAAGAATAGCGCCTAAAATAAATCCAATAGAAGCAGATGGAATAATGAGCAGAATACTATTATATAATCCTATATTTAATAATGGAAGGAGTTCTTCAGTATAAAAAGGATCGATTTGAGGGAAAAAGAATTTTGGAACGCCAATAACAAGAGCATTCATAAAGGATAAAAACAATTCTTCCATTATTTTTCTCCAGTATGTATGCCAAGAGCAGAGCAGAAACTATAGGTACGAGAAAGTTTTTGCGACTCACAAAGAAGTTCTTTTGGACTCCCCTGTTCAATAATAGTACCATTTTCAATAAAAAGAATTTCATGTGCAATATTTTGCGCAAAATCCATCTGATGCGTAGCCATGATCATAGTCATACCATTATCGGCAAGTTTCTTAATAACTTGTAAGACTTCATTAACAAGTTCAGGGTCAAGAGCAGATGTTGGCTCATCAAGTAGGAGTATTGTTGGATCCATAGCAAGAGCTCTTGCAATAGACACACGTTGTTTTTGCCCCCCTGAGAGCTGTGCAGGGTAGTGGTCAGTTTTATCTTGCAAGCCCACAAGAGTAAGTTCTTTTAAAGCACGTTCAGTGGCTTCTTTTTTTGTAAATTTTCTAACTTTTCTAAGAGCTATAGTAACATTTTCAAGGGCAGTAAGATGTTCAAAGAGGTTAAAATCTTGAAAAATCATTCCCACTTGTTGTCTATATTTTCGCAGCTCTGTGGGTTTTTTTGGGTTTATACTATTTCCCTTAAAAGATATCTCACCAGAATCTGCAAATATAAGAAAATTAAGACATTGTAATAGACTCGATTTTCCACCGCCAGATGGTCCGATAAGTACTTTAATTTCACCCTTTTGCACGTCGAACGAGAGATTAGAAAGGATTTCTTTTTTATTAAAAGATTTGCAGATATTGCGTACAGAAAGTATAGGTTTAGTCATCAAAAAAATCCTTTCAATTTAACTATAGTTTGAATAGGGCTTGTGCATTTTCTTATGTAAAGCAAAAAGTAATTTAATCCCAATCCACGTGAGGATAAAATAAAGAATAGCAGTTGTTATATATAAGGGCATGTATGTGTATGTTCTTGTAGCAACAAAGTGTGTGTGCGACATAAGATCGGTCGTGCCAATAGCAAAAGCAATAGCAGAATCTTTTAAAATAATGGAGTACTCATTCGACCAAGCAGGGATAGAAATGCGAAGAGCTTGTGGAAGAATAATAGTTTTAAGAGCTTGGAATTTAGTCATTCCAAGAGCAAGAGCCGCATTTAGTTGCCCATGTGGGATAGCAAGAAGCGCTCCTTTAAATATTTGGCACTGATAGGCAGAGCTTGCAAGAGCAAGAGCTAGGCATGAGGCTACAAAGGCGGAAATATTAAGCCCCATATACAGAGCAAAAAGGAGCACTAAAATAGGAGTACCTCGTAAAAGCCAAATATATAAACTGATAGGGAGCTGAAGAAATCGAGATCCATACACACGAAGAACAGCTAAAGGTAGACCAAGTATAAGTCCACTAATCATAGCTATAATAACAATAGCAGCAGTATATAAAGCTCCTTTTAATAAAAAGGGCAAAGCACTCAAAATGGTTTCAAGAATAGCAGGCACGTATGGACTTTTTCCTTTATAAAATAGAGAGCAAAATAAATAAACTTGTAAAAAATATTATGAGTTCTTTATACAAGTTTAGTGGTGCTTGAGGGCATGTTTACTATAATGAGAAGGAGAAATAAACAGCACTCTTCCCCTCACTATAATCTTATACTATTAATTTCTACTATTATTGTAGCATTCTTATTAACTTTATATCAGTAGTAATATCTTCTTATTTATAACAGTATTGTATGAGTAGTATTTGTTATGGATTTATTTTTTATTAGTAATCCATTTTTCA
>CAMQUX010000052.1 GCA_947037905.1 uncultured Desulfovibrionaceae bacterium
AAGGTTTTATAATGTCTTTATTCTTATAAAAAACATACTAAATCGCTGTAAACTAAAACCTAAAAACAGTCTAAAATAGACTTTTAATAGAAGTTTATCTAGTTTTATCCGCACTTAATTAGTTTTAGCAACGCTTATTTAGTTTTAGTAGCGCCTATTTAGTTTTATAAAAAATATTTCAAAAATACTAAGTGAGATATTGAGTGAAATACTTTTTGCACATTCATTTGAGTTCTTATAAAAAAGTATACGCCTTATAAAAGGCGTATACTTTTTCTAATTACCACTTTGTTCTTTGAGTGCTTCACTTTGATAATAATTTACTAAAGGTGTGACAACATCTTCTAAGTCTCCGTCCATAATCTGATCTAACTTATAAAGAGTTATATTTATACGATGATCTGTTAAACGTCCTTGCGGATAGTTATACGTACGAATTCTTTCTGACCTATCACCTGAGCCTACCTGAGAGCGTCTGCTTGTATTTTGTTCGAGCATCACTTTATCTTGCTCCATCTGAAGGATACGTGAGCGAAGAACTTTTAATGCTTTGAGTTTGTTTTTTAGCTGTGATTTTTCATCTTGACAAATAACCACAAGCCCTGAGGATAAATGTGTTATACGAATGGCAGAGTCAGTTGTATTTACGGACTGCCCTCCTGGCCCTGAAGCTCTAAAAACATCTACTCGAATATCTTCTGGACGAATATCAATATCTACTTCTTCTGCTTCTGCCATAATAGCAACTGTTGCAGCTGATGTATGAATACGCCCCTGTGTTTCTGTTGCAGGTACACGTTGTACTCTATGTGTGCCTGATTCAAATTTTAATTTACTAAAAACTCGGTCGCCAGAAATAGATGCGATAACCTCTTTAAAGCCACCAACACCTGTAGAGTTTGCGTCCATAAGTTCTACTTTCCAGCCTACACGCTCGGCATAACGGCTATACATGCGAAATAAATCTGCTACAAAAAGAGCAGCCTCATCTCCACCTGTTCCTGCACGAATTTCTAAGATGATATTTTTTTCATCCATTGGATCTCGTGGTAAAAGCAATACTTTCAGCTCTTCGCCTAAACGAACAATTTCAGCTTCTAGTGTAGTTATTTCTTCTTTTACCATTTCACGCATATCTGCTTGTGAATCTTTTAAAAGCTCTTTACTTTCCACTAGTTCTTCTTGATATTTTCTAAATACCCGAAAAACTTTTACAATCTCACCTATTTCTGAATGACTTTTCGTCACTCTTCTGTATCTTTCTTGATCATCAAAAATACTTGGATCACTAAGCTCTCGCTCAAGTTCTTCGAAGCTATGTTCGAGTTCTTCTAGTTTACGATTCATTATCTTTCTTTTCTCCAAGAACATTTTTGAGCGCAGTTAAAGCGACTTCAACTTGTGCATCTTCTGGTTCTCTTGTTGTAAGCTTTTGCATTAAAAGACCAGGATATGAAAAAATTCTGCACCATAAAGATTTATAATGTTTCCCAGAAAATTTAATAACCTCGTACGCCATAGCACTTATTGGCACCATGAGAACTATTTTTAAAACAAGCAACACACTATGGCGCAAAACTGCGTTTTCCATAGGCACTGCTTCTAAAAACAAAGGAATAACGAGTGTAAAGGTAGTAACACTAATAATAAGCACAAAAAGTAAAAATGCAGTCCCACAACGTGGATGCAATGTACTTTCTTTTTGTATCTCTGCAACTGTTAGCTCTTTGCCTTTTTCATACGCCCAAATAACCTTATGTTCTGCACCATGATACTGAAAAACTCTATAAATATCTTTCATGCGACTAATAAGTACTACATATAAGATAAAAAGACTTATTTTAAAAATTCCTGCCCAGAGATGAAAACTAAGTGATGTGGCGTCGCCTGAAAGAGCAGTGCTGCCCATGACAATTGATAATAAATGAGGCACACCAACAAATATACCAAGCGAAAAAGAAAAAGCAAGTACCATAGAAAGGATTATTTCTTTTTTGCCAAATTTTTCATCTTCGTTTAATTGTTCGTTACTAGAAAATTGTAGAGCAATAATGCCGTTGACCATGGATTCGACCAGTGCGAAGAAACCACGAATGAAAGGTTTTTGAAAGAGAGGATTTTTGGTGAGCTTGTACCAAACACGAGATAAGGTAATAATAGTGCCATCTGAACGACGCACCGCGATAACTATATTATTTTTAGCGCGCATCATAACGCCCTCAATAACCGCTTGACCACCTACTGCTTGTGTTGCAGATACAAGTATTTGCCAAAATTTCATAAGTGCTCCTTAAAAAAATAGCAAACTACTATAGACACCTATCAAAATAGGCATCTATAGAATTTTGCTATACAAAAAACTGTCGCTTACGCGTCTTGAAACTTTGCGTATTTTTTCTTGAATCGATCAATACGTCCTGCTGTGTCTAGAAAACGTTGTTTTCCTGTATAAAATGGATGACACGCAGCACATATTTCAACATTAACAGTTTCACCGTTAACACTTCGTAGTTCTTGTGAATTTCCACAGTTACACGTAAATAGTGTTTTTCCTAATTCTGGATGAACATCTTTTTTCATGATTTTTCTCCCTTATTCTCAACGAACATTAGTAATTATCCTGATTTTATCTCTTTAGCAAGAGAAAAAAACATTTTCTTAAAGATTAAGCTATTCTACTTATAGACCTATTCTACTTATAGACTTCCTCTAGTTAAACTCAGCCAAAATAGCTCCATACGAAACTATCCACAAATTCCAAAAGTCTTAGGCATGCAAATCATTCCTGTGTGCAGTGCTTAGTAAACTACAAACAGCTCCATACATAAAACAATACCTAAAAAGCCCCATGTAAAAACAGCAACAAGCACCAAATAGGCGGTATTTATACCCCTCGTTGCAAATCTTCTAAGTACATTTTTGCATACCCAAGGCTTGGGTCTCGTTTTACAGACTCTAATAAATTTTTAAGCGCAAGTGGTTTATTACCTAAAAATTTATAACAAAGCCCTAAATTTGCTAAATCTTCTGCAGAGCCTGCACAGATACCTAATGCTTTCTCACAAAGGCTTGCACTTTGCTCGTACTCACCTTGCTTAAAGCTAGCAACTGCGCAAAAAGTATATAATTCTCGGCTATGAGGATATTTTTGGGTGGCTTGTACAAAATAAGGTAATGCTTTTGCCACTTCCCCTTGCTGATTATATGCAAGACCTTGGTAAAAAATACATAAAGCTTCATTTTCTTTTGTATCCTGTTTTTTTGCACCTTCTTCAAACAACTGTATTGCAAGACTATAATCGGCATTACGAATAGCAATTATACCTTTATATAATAAGAAATCTGGTCGAGTTCCATAATTTTCCTCAAGCATATCTAAAAAGCTTATGGCTTTTACAGAATCTCCTTCTTCAGATAAAAAACGCCCAAGCAAAGGAAAAGTATCTTCATATTCTATTATATTTTCTGAAGGAAAACCGTACACTATACAAAAAGGACTATCTGCTAAACTTATATAGTTATATTTTGATAAAAGTTCTGTGCCTTTGGTCTGCCCTACTGCATTTTCTGTAGCAAGCTTTTCAAATGCAATGCTCTGTATGTTTTTCTTTTTTAACACTTCTTGCAATAATTCTACTTGCTCATGATTTTTTTTATTAATAGCACAATGCACTTGCACATTTACATCTAAAAGAGCCTTTTCTAGCGCACAAGCTATGCTTTCTGCACTTTTTATGGAAAGAATCTTTTCTGTGCCTGTTATGAGCACTGCTACTGTCTGTGGGCTCTCATCTTCTGTTTTTTGCAAACGGACGGCTCGGATATCATAATTTGCAGGTAAATTCTTTACTGTCTGCTTATATAAGTCTGTAGAGATATTTATAATCTCTGTATATTCTATATTTTTTGCTACAATTCCTTGTGCTTTTTTTTCTTGCTCGTAGGCATAAAAACTTGCAAGAAGAGCTTCTTTTTTATCTGACCCAAAACCTAAAGAAGAACTTACGAGACTCTTTAATATAAACTGTATTGGAAAATACATTTGCCTTCCCACTAGATTTTCAGCTTTCATGTAAAAAAGAGCGAGATTTGCTAAAACATACCCGACTTTATCTCTATTCCCTTCATTTACTCCATTCTCGTCTCGTTTTTTAGTTGAAAAAAGGCTTTGTGGATGCACTATTTCTTGTGAGCTTTCTGTTATCAGTTGTTTTTCAAGTTTATCTTGCCATGTATCACCCACTGGCAATTGAGAAAAAGTTTCTTTGTATAAGTATTCGCTGATACTTTTTAGCACTGCATTTTCTTGCGCTTTTTCTATGTCTAGAGCATAGCCAAAACTTGCGGGCTGATAAATACCATTTGAGTCCACCAAGGTACATTGAAAAACAGAAAGAAAAGGATGCTTTTGTTCTTCTAATATAATGTCTGTAAGATTATTTTTTTCACACAGTTCTACTATTGTTGTTTTTTTCATATAGACTCTTTTGCGTTAAAGGCTCTTGTATAAGTTCTTTTTTGTAAACGTTTTTTATAAATGTTTTTTTACAAACCTTGCTCATATAATTAAAAAAATAGGGAAAGACCGCTGCCCTTCCCTATTTTATATATCAAGTTAATATATCTTTGTTATATATTTTTATTTATATATGAAGTTGGACTATTAAAATTGCTCTATACCAATAAGTTGCCAGCTTGGTTTTTTCTCAGTGCGTGAGAAATACCATACTTCTTCTACATTATTTGAGTTTGCTTCAGAGCTTTCTTTTAGCATTGCACGGAAAAGTACTCTTACAACAATTGCGTCCCCTTCTACTCGAGCAGTATTTCCAACAATACTCGCCTGTAGCTGAAGTATATCTGTTTGTGATGGGCTTGCATCTTCTTTTGCCTGCTCAAGCACGCCATCGTAAACTTCTTTTGATACAAATGATTTTATATCTTTAAAATCTCGTTTATCCCAAGATTCTTGTAAACGATTAAACATCGCTCTTGCGCCTTCTAAAAATTCTTCAGACTGCACATCTGCTGGAAGAGCTATTTCATTTTCTGCAATAGGTGCATCTTCTTGCACATCTTCATTTGCGCCTGTATTTGAGCCTGTTGAATAACCTGTTCGTAAATGATCCCAGTGAGCATTACCTGCTTTATTTGTATTATTTCCATTATCTGTATTATTTTGTGCATAAGCGCCACCACGAGCTTCGGTTTGTTGATTTTCTTTTCTGCGACGAAACACTCTAAATAAGAGATACGCTATACCACCAAAAATGAGTATATCCATAAATCCACCACCACCAAGCCCTGAGCCTGAAAGAAGAGAACCTATGAGTGTACCTGCTAGTAAGCCTCCTAAAAGACCGCCGCCCATACCGCCTAAAAATCCTCGGTTAGGTTGACCTGTTGCATTTTTCTGCATATTATTTTGCCCCATTGGTGAAGCTTTACGTGCTGGGCTTGAAAATTTTGGACGTGAGCCCATTGAACGACCGCCACCAAAGCGTCTTGCGTCTGCAATCTCTGCCATTACAAGAAACGTTAACGAGAATAATATTAAAGAAAGTACAAAGAAAGAACGAAGATTGATTACACGACTATTCATATTTCTACCTTATTTTTAAATGTTTTTTAGCTTATTTCAATTAGATGCATTCTTAGCAAAGCACATAAAGTAAATACTACCATTATATATAAAAGCAATTTTATACTGCAAATACATATATTCATATCTTTTAATAGTAGCTACTTTTTCTATTTTGTCTAGTAGCTTATACTAAAAAAATTAGACTTGTTCTTTGAGACGACCCCTAAAAAGAATATATTCTAAGAGTCTGCATTCTATTTTTGCATTATGAAAAATTATTCTTTTGCTTGTACGAAGACCTATTTGCTTAACAAGAGTAGAATTTCCTGCAAGAATATACGCTTTGTATCCTGCACAGTCTTTTTTCAAGAAATCGCCTATATCTTTATACATAAGCTCTAAGTTTTTTTCCGATCCGAGCCTTTCTCCGTATTCTGGATTCATCATAATTATACCTTCATCTTTTGGCAAAGGAGTTTTTGTGAAATCACATCTCTCAATAAATATATCAGACATATTTGCAAGTTTGCAATTTTCTTGTGTTGCAAAAACTGCTCTTTCGTCAGAATCGTTTGCGATTATAGACACCTGTAGTGGTATAACTTTTTCTTGTGCTTCTTTTTTATAACCTTCAAAAATAGACTTATACTTTTCGCTATATGGCAAAATATGCTGAAAAGAAAATTCCTCTCTTAAAGATCCTGCAGCGGTATTTGTTGCAATAAGAGCCGCCTCTATTGCAAAAGTACCACTACCACACATGGGTGCAACAAATGGTCCGTCTTGTTCTCTGCCTCGCCACGATGTAGATAATATACATGCTGCGGCAAGTGTTTCTTGCAAAGGTGCTTTATGCGGGTGTTTTCTATATCCTCTATAAGATAGGGGTTTTCCTGTTGTATCTAAATAAAGTGTAATTTTATCTTCTCGCCAGTAGCAGAAAAGACACACGCCACTTGTTTCACGACCTGAATCTGGACGCTGTGCAAATTTCTCTGTAAATCTATCTACAATAGCATCTTTAATGCGAACATTTACAAACCGTGGGTCGGCTACGCTCTCATTTACCACAGAAGAACTCACGGAAATATAACCATCTTTTGCTATCAGGTCTTCCCATGGCATTTTTTTAATGTGCGAATATAAATCTTCCACATCTTGAATATACATCTCTTCTAGGGCAAAAAAGACTCTATGAGCTGTTCGCAAATGTAAATTCAAATACATCGCATCGGCAAGTGTTCCCATAAGGCGCACTCCCGCTTGCGAGCATTCGACCACATCAAATCCTAAAAGTTCTGCTTCATCTGCTGTAAATTGCGCTAAATCACGTGCTGTTGTTAAAAATATTTCTGCTTTTTCATCTAAAGTGAACATCTGATTCCTTATATTTTTCTAGGGTTTTCAATCTAAGGTATACTACATATAGAAATGAGATATAAAACTAATTTTATCTGCTTATACATCTTAGCTGAAAACATTTTTAATTTGTTTTTTTTCTTGAGTCTCTATCTATAAATAAAAAATCTTCTTTCTTATTTAATAGATTACCATTACTAGTTCTTATTTATCTATAGTTGAGTACTCTTTTTCTCATGGGCTCCAAAATCTCTGCTGGAATATGTAGGCTCCCTTTCCCTATTCCTAAATCAATTTTTGGCTTTGTTGTTCCATGAAAATCCGACCCACCACTTGATACTAAATCTAATTTACGTGCAAGACTTATCATATCTTGCGTAAATTGCCAAGAATGTTCTGGATAAAAAACTTCTATCCCATCTAAGCCTTCTTCTTTTAATATTTTCACTTTTTCATAAATTTTTTGAAGATTTTTACCTAGTTTAAAGGGATGAGCTAAAACAGCTATTCCACCAGCTTCATGGATAGCTTCTATTGCATCTTTTGTAGGTAAATCTTCTTTTGGAAAATATGCAAGTCCTTGAGATCCTAAATATTTACTAAAAACCTCGTCCATAGATGAAACAATCTTTTTTTCCATAAGAATTGATCCAATATGCGGTCGACCTATGGTACCCTTTGCTTTTGCAAAAACTTCATCATAAGAAATTACTATGCCGAGGGATTGTAATTTTTCCACTATTTGTAAATTTCTTTTCTCTCGATTTATTTGCATCTGCGAAAAAAAATTTTGTAATTTATTTGATTCATCAAATAAAAATAATCCCAAAATATGCATCCAACCACTTTTTTCGCTACAACTTAGCTCACAACCACCTACAATTTCAATGTCATAATCTTGTGCTCTTTTCTTAGCTGCGCTTAAACCTGAAATCGTATCATGATCAGTAATAGCAAGCACTTTTACATTTTTTTTCACGGCTAAATCAACCAAATCTTCCGGACTAAAAGTGCCATCTGAAGCGCTCGTATGGGTGTGTAAATCTATTATCATAACTTTTCCTATTATTTAGGCATTTTTTGCTTGAAATCATAAGGCCTTTTAGGTTATACATAAAAAAATATAAAAAAAAAAGACTATTCTAGTTATAAAGAAAATACTATTCTAGTTATAAAGAAAATACTATGCTTAATAAGATCGGAAGAGCACACGTCTGAACTCCAGTCACTCCGGAGAATCTCG
>CAMQUX010000053.1 GCA_947037905.1 uncultured Desulfovibrionaceae bacterium
TCTACACTAATCTTAACACTCTTTCCCTACACGACGCTCTTCCGATCTGACAAAGACCTTGTTTCATTAAATGGCAACGCAGCAAGCTATCGTTTTTCTGAAGACAGAGCGTTTCTTGAAGCAATGAACAAAGAAATGGCAACAACTCTTTTCTACGGTAACGAAAAAACGCACCCAGGTAAATTTACAGGTTTCTCTCCACGTTTCAACGAATTATCAGAAGATGATTTGCTTTCAGGCTCACAAATAATTGATGCTGGCGGAACAGGCACAGAGAATACTTCTATTTATTTAGTAGTATGGAGCCCTAATTCAGTACACGGTATTTATCCAAAAGGAAGTGCAGCAGGTTTTCAGCAACATGATTTAGGCGAAGTAACTCTTCTTGATGAAAATGGCGGACGTTATCAAGGCTTCCGAACACATTACAAATGGGATATCGGACTCTGTGTTCGTGACTGGCGTTATGTTGTGCGTATTGCAAATATCGACACAAAAGCGCTCAGTAAAAATGCAGCAACAGGTGCTGATTTGGTAGATTTAATGATTCAAGCAACAGAACTTCCACCATCACTAAAAATAGGACGCCCTGCTTTCTATTGTAATAAAACAGTCGGTTCTTACCTACGTCGCCAAATAATCAATAAAAGTAACGTCATGTTATCTTTTGAGCAAATGGCAGAGAAAAAAGTGCTGCATTTTGACGGTATTCCAATCCGCAGATGTGATGCTCTTTTAAGCACAGAACCAACAATCATACGTAAATAAAGAGGTATAAACATGTATTTAGATAATAAATTACTCTATTCAAAAGAACAAAAAGTGCAGAATTCTTCTACTTCAGGAGCATGTTACACAGGCAACATGCAAGGCGCAAAAAACTCCTTAGAACTTTTTTTTGCAGTTGTAGAAGCATTTGATAATCTTACAGAGTTAAGCATTGACCTTGAAAGTGCTAATGACAAAGACTTTAACGATAAAATAGACCATGGCTCTTTAGGAGTGCTACTTTTAGAAGATTTACAAGGCGGCGAAATTCACTTTGCTGTGCGTCTTCCAAAAGATTGTAAAAATTACACTCGTCTAGTTTATACAGTAGTTGGAACTGCGCCAACAAAAGGGCAAATAACTGCTGGGTATGTTTTAGATGCTCCATGCGACATCTAAGATTTAAACGCTAGTCATTAACACAAATCTTTAACACAAAGGGGAAGAATATTTTCTTCCCCCTTTTATAGAAACAAAATTATGATAACAAAAATAGAACTCATTAACACAGCCTTACTGCGTCTTGGTCAAGCTATGATTAGCTCACTCGATGAACCCTCAACAGAAGCGCTAACCGCCTCAATGCTTTACACTCCAGCACTTGAAACGCTCCTTCGTGAATTTCCTTGGAATTTTGCAAAAAAGAGAGTGCATCTTGCGTCCATTCAAATAACGGATGAAACTGCGTACAAACACGGATTTATTTTACCAAACGACTGTTTAGCTATTTTAGAAATATTACCAAAAAATGGGCTAGAAGAATCACCTTACATAATCGAAGGGAATGTTCTTTATACAGACCAAGAAAAAGTACTGCTCGTGTACACTCGTATGGTCGAAAATATCGCAGAATTTTCATCGCAGTTTTGTGATGCTCTTTCGTGGCGCCTCGCAACAGAACTAAGTATCCCGCTCACGCACAATTTACAACTACAACAAAATATGCTGCAGCTGTACGAAAGATCGCTTGGGCTTGCCAAAAAAGGCAATGCAGAAGAGCACAGAGCAGAAAAAACAAGAGCAAATAAATACATAAATGCTCGTTTATAATAAGGATTTTCTATGAGTTTTGCGTTAATTTTACACAATTTTGCAAGTTATAGCAAAGATATAGCAAATTTTTGCGATAACTTAATAAGTATTTTACAAGTTATTACAATTATATAAGAAGTTTTTGTGATAATTTTGCAAGAGTTTTATAGTCTATATCAAGGCTTCTGCGATATTTTTGCAAGGATATAGTAAAGTTATAAAGGGATATAATAAGGATATAACATGACACTAAAAGATACTTCCCGTACTCTATCACGCCATCATAAAGATGAAAGAATAGATTTTACACGAACATGCGAGCTAGAGGACATAGCAAATCTTATGCTTTTGCCAGCTGGAAGAAGATTTTTAGCACGTATTTTAGACTTATGTGCCTGCTCCAAACCACTCTTAGGCTCAGAGCAAGACATGGCAATCGCAGAAGGCAAAAGACGTATAGGATTTATTATAGAACAAGATATAAAAGAAAAATTTTCAGCACAAGAACTTGGGAAAATATATGATGAGCAAACAAGACAAAATAAATAAATTTGACGACATAGAAACTTATGGCAATTCTCTCAGTTCAAAAACAGACCATAAAAAAATTTTACCAGCTACAAATTCAAGAATGAAAAAAATAAAGAATAAAAAATTAGAAAGTGCTGACTCCATGAGTGAGTGCTTCAAAAATGAAGAATTTGAAATTGAGAATTTAAAAGAAGATTTCAAAACTAGCGAGTTAGAAAATGCGAACTGTGAAAAGAAAAAGATAGAAATTAAAGAATTTGAGAGCAAAAAAAATGTCATAGAGATCATAGAAACAACAAAAGAACATGTGGAGTATCTTGCAAATAATCTTCGCAAGCTTGATGAAAAAGAACTCTTCTATATGCGTGGAAAAAATGCAAAAGAAGAGCTGCGAATATCTGTTGAATATTCCATTTGGACAAAGTCCGTGCTGTATAATGATGAATGTATAGCAATTTTTGGATTTGCAAAGCATAACGCAAACGATTCTAAAGGAGTCCCATGGCTTTTAGCCTCAGACAAATTACAAAAACTCTCTATTCGCATAGCAAGACTTTGCCCTTTCTACATTAACAAAATGCTTGAAGATGCACAGTATCTTGAAAATTATATCCTAAGCGAACACACTCACTCAATTAAATGGCTAAAATGGCTAGGATTTTCATTCGATGAGCCACAAGAATTTGGAATTTTTAACAAACAATACAGGAGGTTTTATTTATGTGCTCCCCAGTACTGCCAACTCTTTCAGGAGCTTTAAAAATTGGTTCCGGAATATTTGATGCGTTAGGTAAAAATGACAAGATTGATGCAAAAATAGCGGAAGCCCAAAGGGAACAAGAAAACTTACAAAAACAAGCGTTCTTTACCCTTGATCAAAATCAAAGATCTGAAGATTTACACAATATGGAACTAAGCCAAAGCATAGGCTCAGTTAGAAGTTCTCTAGCATCACAAGGAATAGTTATAAATGATGCAGATTCAAGCGCCATGCATTTAGAAAATGACATGGAATATTTTGGAGGCTTAGAAGCTCTTAATATGCGCGAACAGAGTGAATTTCAACTTGAAGATATCCAGTACAAATCAGATGAGCTCACGCACGGTATATCCGCACTTAGAAAGGGAAAAAACACTAGCATGATCTCACTACTCTTTGACACAGGTAGTTCAATATTTGATGATTAAAATAACTAACACAAGTATCTACAAAAGAAACAAAAGGAAGCAGAAAAAAAATGAGAAAAAATTATTATAAAACATATGTAGGAATGAATTATGGGCTATAATCTTATGCAAACCTCCTTTGCGCACGGTGAGATATCAGAAGAACTTTTCGGACGTGTAGATCTTGATTCGTACTCAAAAGCACTAGCAGAATGTAAAAATTTCTTCGTACACGCAGCAGGTGGTATTTCACTTCGTCCAGGAACTCATTATATTTGCGACATTGCACAGCACGAAAAAAAAGCTCGGCTTATCCCTTTTCAGTTCTCAACTACACAAACTTATATTCTTCTTTTTGAAGATAAATGTGTGCGTTTTGTGCAAGATTTAGGAACAGTTATCTATCCGCACGAGCACGAAAAAGCTGGTGAGCAAGTTGTTATAGAACTGCCTTATACAGAAGCAGAACTCTACGACATAAGTTTTGTACAATCAGCAGATATTCTCTATCTTGCGCATAAAAATCACCCCCCTGCTCAGCTCATGCGCTTTGACCATCATGATTGGAAATATGAAAAAATATCATTTACTCCAAAACTCCCAGCACCCACAAATTTGGCACTTTCACAAACTCACACAGGAACTGAAAACTATACGTATAAAGTTTCTGCTTATAATACTGACACCTTACAAGAATCCCCTGCAACAGCAGAACTAAGCATAGCAAGCGCTCATTTAGGCTTAGATGGAAGAAGAATAACACTCACGTGGGATAAAGTAGAAAATGCTAACCTGTATAATATTTACAAGGAAAGCACTGGAATTTTTGGCTGGATTGGGCAAGTTGAAGCAAAGGACGCAAGCAAAACAAGCTTTAGTTACATCGATAAAAATTATGGGGCAGATGTTAATGATACTCCAAGTGCGTGGAAAAATTATTTCGATGAAGAAAAAAAATACCCTTCACTTGTAAGTTTTTATCAACAACGCCTCTGCTTTGCAGCGAGCGAAAAAGAACCGCAAAAAATATGGATGAGCCGTACAGCAGACTATGAAAACTTCAGCTCAAGCTCCCCTGCAATGGCAGATGATGCGGTAGTTTTAACAATCGCAGGCTCGCAAGTTAATCAAATTTACGGGCTTGTGTCGCTACGAATTCTTCTCGCACTCACAGCCGGTGCTGAATGGTCGCTAGATGGCGGTGGTGGCGCTATTAGCCCTCTGAGTGTTCAAGCAACACAGCAGTCTTATTATGGCTCTGCAAAGCTTCCGCCTCTTGTTTTAGGTGCCTCAATTTTACATGTTGAGCGAGGTTATAATGCTTTGCGAGATCTCTCCTATTCTATGGAAATAGACAGCTACTCAGGAAACGATTTATCCGTGCGTGCAAAACATCTTCTGCGAGACCATACAATTACGTCTTGGGCGTATCAAGCTAATCCTGATGGCATAATTTGGATGGTCAGAGACGATGGAAGACTTCTTGGTTTTACTTTTTTAAAAGAACATCAAGTTTTTGCATGGCATCAGCATGAAACAGACGGGTTTGTAGAAAACGTCTGTGCATTACAAGAAGAAGATGGTGATAGTATTTATTTTATTGTACGCCGAAAAGATAGTACTGGCATGTTTAAACGATACATAGAAAAACTTGCAAAACCTTTTAACGGTGGCGATATATCAGATTCGTTCTTTGTGGACTCAGGGCTCGCCTATGAGGGAGAACCAGAGAACACCTTCGCAGGTTTTGAACATCTAGCAGGTAAAGAAATAGTAGGCCTTGCAGATGGTGCACCTTTTCGTGCAACTGTAAACGCACAAGGTGAAATCAAACTCCAAAGGGACGCAAAAAAAATGCACGCTGGATTAAGTTATACAGGAAAGCTCAAAACTTTACGCCTTAACTCGTCCGATGGGCAAGGAACATTGCAAGGAAGAAAACAGACCATAAGCAAAATCACTCTGCGCTTAAAAAATTCTCTTGGTGGTTTTGTAGGAAAAGAACGCATCGCCATTCACGGAAAAGCGTTCAAAGAAGAATTTACAGAGCTTAAATCCAAAGGCGGACAAAGCTTAGAGCAAGCAGCAATCCCTTATAGTGGTGATATAAGCTTACATGCGTCCACTCAGTGGAACAATCATGGGCAAATTATTATCGAACAAAGAGACCCACTGCCCTTTACGCTCCTTGCTCTTATTTTAGATATGAGCAATTAGCACTTTTGTGAAATATGAGCAATTAGCACTTTTGTGAAATATGAATATATAAATAATGTTAAAGAAATCCTCTTAATAATAGAGGATTTCTTTTTTCTGCATATACTTATTTATAAAAGATATAAAATAAAACTCGAAATCGAATCAAGATAAAATACGATACGATACGATACGATACGAAAAAATAAATGAAAAATAAACGAATATCAGTAAATACTGAGTAAATAGAGAGCAAGTATCAGCTAAATATAAATGAAAATTTGAGCAAATAAAGAACTAAATATATTAGGCAAATAGAGCGCCAAAGCAAGGCAAATAGAAAACTAAACTTTTAAGCACATAGCGAAGAAAAATTGCAGAAAAATCGACCGAAATATAAATGAAAATTGTACTGAAATATAAACTGAAATTATACGAAAAAAAATAAAAATTGACCAATCAAAAACAAGTTTGTACAAGAAGAGCATGACAATTTTTTATCAGCAAAAAGAACCGCTCATCTTAGCCTCTTCTTCTCCACGAAGAAAAGAGCTACTTTCGCAGGTGCATATTCAGTTTCAAGCAGTGCCTGCTAAAAACGAACCAGAACCGAAAGACGGCGAAAATCCTCTAAACTACGCCATGCGTTCTGCAAGAGCAAAGGCCGCAGAAGTCGCAGCGTTTTATCCTGAAAGCCTCATACTCAGTGCCGATACCATAATCGAATTTGAAGGAAAAACAATAGGAAAACCGCAAGGTTTAAGCGAAAAAGAGCAATGCACGCACGCGTTAGAGATACTCACAAGCTTACAAGGGCGGGCGCATCTTGTTCATACTGCCTATTCTTTTTTCCATAAAAATTTAGAAATAGATACCCTCACAAGCACAAGTGAAGTATGTATGCGAAAAGCTTCCTCAAGCGAGCTTATGCGTTACGTTGCTACAAAAGAACCTTTAGATAAAGCTGGAGCGTATGCTATACAAGGCATTGGCTCATTTCTAATAGATAAAATAAATGGCTCATATCACGGTATTATTGGTCTGCCCATTGCCGGTGTCATTGAAAAATTACTTGAATATAACTTTATTACTATAAATAACGACGAGATAAATCTATGAAAAAAATACTCCTAGCTGTAACTGGCGCAAGTGGCATGCCCTATGCCTTTTCTCTTGCAAAAGCACTGCACGAAATAAAAGAATTAGAACTACATCTGCTCGTTTCTCATAACGCAAAAGATGTAATTGAAAAAGAAAGCACCGAGTCTCTCGAGGCTCTTTTAGCGTATGCGCATACTAATTACGATATCACCGACTTTGCAAGTGCGCCATCAAGTGGCTCATGGCTACACGATGGAATGATTATTTGCCCCTGTTCCATGGCGAGCCTTGCGAGTATCTCGCACGGTTGTCAAACTAATCTCATACACCGTGCAGCAGATGTTTGTCTTAAAGAACGGCGCAAGCTACTTATTGTTGTGCGTGAGACTCCTTTTCAACTTATACATGTTCAGAACATGCAGAATTTGATTTTAGCTGGTGCGTCTATTATGCCTGCCTGTCCTAGTTTTTACAATCAGCCAAAAACCATTGATGAGATGGTCACGCAGTTCACTGGTAGAATTTTAGACCAAGTTGGCATTGAGAATACTCTTACTAAACGCTGGAAATAATTTAACAATTACTATTTATTATTTAACTATTAATTATTTTAGAATTTTAAGAGTTTAGGAGTTTAGGAGTTTAGCTCTTTAATCATTATTTTCCTTAACATCACTAATACGAGCTTTAATATAGTTGGTTAGAACCATTTTTTCAGAGAGGGAACTAATGGGCTTCGCCCCTACGTTCCCTCTCGGGCTCTCCCTTCTTACCCCTTTTTTATCCGCAATACATTTTATATTCTTTAATTAGCTTTTCAAAAAACTTGCCCTAAGAAGGCAAGCTTCGAAAAGCTACTGCTCACTTTCTTTTACCGCATAAATTTATAACCGCCCCTCTGCCAAAAAATAACTTGCGTAAGTCCTTAATAAATTTATAAATTCTCCCTCTGCCAAATTTTTCGGCTAGCTCATTAGTAGAAAAGTATTTCCTTTTGCGTTTAAGTAGCTCTTCTTGACAAGTTTTAATCTTTTCCCTAATCTTCAAGCATAGACTTTGCTTTATTTGTCGGGAGTAGACGAATACAATACCTGTTAAAAGGAAATTAGTCTGCCACGCTTGGGTGTGGTTGAGAACTCCCGACTCTTTTTATAAAAACATTCCCCTTTCATCTTAAACTAGCCTCCACTTCTTGAGACCTCATCAATATGAACTAAAAATTTATGATTATTAGACTCTTACCCCCCTTACCAATATCAAAAAAATTACATTGATGAGACTCTTACAACCTCACTAGCAAAGAGACTAAAAAAACCTACGCACTTGCGAGTAAAAAGAGCCTTTAGGCGTTCTTTTTGCTCGTG
>CAMQUX010000054.1 GCA_947037905.1 uncultured Desulfovibrionaceae bacterium
CAGTATCACAAGAGCTATCATCAGCTAAAGAGCAAACACCACTTAAGCCAGAGACAATATCTGGTTGATAAGTAGCATCAAGTAAGCTTTTCAGCTGTCCAATTTGTTTTTCATCTGCAATAGCTAGGCGTTTAGGGCGAAAAGTATTAGCAAGTTGTGCAAGTTTTTCTATATTATAACCAGCACTTAATGAGTGGACTTTGAAAAGTTCAGGATATTGTAACACAACAGCTAAAGCACTATCACCAATAGAACCAGTTGCCCCTAAAATGCAGAGTTTGCGAGGGAAATTTGGGATATTATTGGCATTTGGCCACGGAGAAATATAATCGAGCATAGATTTGTCTTTTATTCAAAAAAAGGATGAAACAGTTGAAAGAATATATACATAGGAGCTGCAAAAAACAGACTATCGAAGCGGTCTAATATTCCGCCGTGTCCTGGAAGTATTGTACCAGAATCTTTTACGCCGTATTTACGCTTAAGGCCAGATTCAAAAAAATCTCCAAACTGACTTGCAAGGTTCATAAAAAGAGCTAAGCAAAAAATTAAAGCTAAAGGAATATCATATTCTAAATAACAATTGTAAGCAAAAGCAAATGTTATTGCTCCAATTAAACCACCAATAGAACCAGCCCATGATTTTTTAGGACTAATTTGTGGCCAGATCTTTTTCTTGCCAAATAACGAGCCAGTATAAAAAGCCACTACATCAGAAATTGCTACTGTTAGAAGAATGTAGAGGATTGAGTCAAGTGAAAGATAGAGTAAAAAATGCAGGGCAAAAGGGATATACATAATACCCGCAAAGAAAATAAGTGCGTCGGTATAATTAGCAGTTTCAGCATTTTTACTGTAGGAGAATAAAAAATAAAGGTTCCCAGCCCAAAATGCAGAGAAGAAAGTAATATGAAGATAGTTTTCAACTGGAAGATAGTAATTTGCTAAAATAACAACACCAGTAATTGTGGCTAAAATACGCAGAGGTAGGTGTTTGTCGGATTCCTTCCAAAAAAGGTTATAAAACTCAAAAAGAGCAACAGATGAAAAAAAACAAAGAGTAAAGAATAAAACAGTCTCTTTGTAATAAAGGCTAACTGCAAGAATAAAAAGAAGTACAAGTCCTGTTAACATTCTTTTGGTATGTGAGGATAGTTGCATAGAAGATCCTTTGATTTAATTTTCTAGTTTAAAGTTATATATTTTTGTTTTGAGCTCATAAGTGTATAGAGCTAATATTTTATATGATTTTAGAAATTGAATAATAAAACATTTAATTTATTCAGGTATTTTTCCAAAGCGTCGTTGTCGCTGGTAAAATTTTTTAATAATTTCATCAAGCTCATTTGGAGTAAAATCTGGCCAGAATGTATCTGAAAAATAGAGCTCTGTATAGGCTAGTTGATAGAGTAAGAAGTTAGAAAGTCGTTTTTCTCCACCAGTGCGAATAAGTAAATCAGGATCTATTTGATGTGCAGTGAAAAAGAGATTTTGAAAATTTTCTTCAGTTTGTTTCTCTTTTTCTAATAATGCAAATTTTTGTGTTGCGAGAAAAATTTCATTTCTACTTGAATAGTCTAAAGCTAAGTTAAGCACCATACCAGTACAGTTTTTAGTTTTTTCACATGCATATTTCAAAGCAGTTTTTGTTGTAATTGGTAAATTATCAAAAGTACCAATGAGCTTAAGGCATATATCATTTTTAAGAAGAGTTTGTAGTTCTTTTGTTAAAAACTCAGTTAGTAGACTAAAAAGAGTGCTAATTTCATCTTTTGGTCTTGCCCAGTTTTCTTTAGAAAAAGCGTAAAGAGTAAGATAGGAAATATTGAGCGCTCGACAATGTGTAATAATTTCACGAGCTGAATCAGCACCAATTCGGTGCCCAAAACTTCTTTCTTTATTTTGTTTTTTTGCCCATCTACCATTTCCGTCCATGATGATGGCTATATGTTGTAAGGACTCAGACAACAGCTATATCTCCATGATTTCTTTTTCTTTTGCTTCTACCATTTTATCTGATTTCTTTATAAAATCATCAGTGATTTTTTGCACTTCATCATTTTTAGCATGCAAATCATCGTCTGTGATTTCTTTATCTTTGTTCATTTTTTTTAGCTGTTCGTTCATATCACGACGAATATTTCGAATGGCAACTTTAATATCTTCGGTATATTTTTTTGCTGTTTTTGCAAGATCTTTTCTTCTTTCTTCTGTGAGAGGTGGAAGTGATATACGAATAGTTTTTCCATCATTAACTGGTTGAATACCAAGATCTGAAATCATTATAGCTTTGTCAATAAGTGCAAAAGCGCCTTTATCCCACGGTTGAATACTCACAGTTCTTGAATCAGGAATTGATACAGATGCTATTTGAGTAATTGGAGTAGGAGTTCCGTAGTAGTCTACTATAATAGAATCTACAAGAGCAGTACTTGCACGACCTGTGCGAAGTTTAGAGAAATCTTTTTCAAGGTTTTTTAACGCACCTTCCATGCGATTTTTTCCAGAATCTATAACGGTATTCATGAGTTGTCTCCTAAAACAATTGTTCCTACGTTTTCTCCGCTCACAGCGCGCATAATATTTCCATCTTCAAAAATATTAAAGACGATTATTGGCATATTGTTTTCCATAGCAAGAGAAATTGCAGTAGTATCCATAATTTTTAATCGTTTTTCTAAGGCTTCATCAAAGGTAATTTTATCATATTTAATCGCATCTGGGAAGTTTTTAGGATCTTTATCATAGATACCATCAACTTTAGTTGCTTTAAAAATAGCATCAACTTTTAATTCCATTGCACGAAGAGCAGCTGCAGTATCCGTTGTGAAATAAGGATTTCCAGTACCTGCTGCGCAAATTACCACACGTTTTTTTTCTAAATGTCGTAAAGCACGGCGTCGAATATATGGTTCTGCTATTTCTGGATTAGAAAAAGCGGTCATCACTCGTGTTGCACACCCTAGTTTTTCAAGAGCATCTTGCACTGCAAGTCCGTTCATTATAGTTGCGAGCATACCCATATAATCAGCTTGTACTCTGTCCATTCCTTGAGCAGATTCTGATACTCCACGAAAAATATTACCACCACCAATTACAATGGCTATTTCAATACCCGTCTTATGCACTTCTGCTATTTCTCTACAGAACTTGCCTATTGTTTGCGGACTGATACCAAACCCTTGTTGACCTGCCAGTGCTTCACCGCTTAGTTTAATGAGCACTCGAGAGTATTTTTTTTCTGTTGTCATGTAATAATCTCACTTTATGAAGGCTAAGGGTTAGGGGGAATTATCAAAAAAATTGATATCACTCATAGTTAAATTACTAAGAGCATAAATAAACCGATGATTATTAAAAAAAACGGGCATATTGCCCGTTTTTGTATTTATTTAGCTTGAGCATCTTCGCCAAGTGTTACTCGGACGAATTGAACTATTGATAAGTCCGCTCCCACTTTTTTGAGCATTTGCGCGATAGATATTTTATCATCTTTAATAAATGCTTGTTCGTTTAAACAAACTTCTTTGTAGTATTTGTTTATACGACCTAGTACTATTTTTTCTGCCATTTCAGCAGGTTTACCTTCAGTTTTTGCTTGCTCGAGATAAATTTCTTTTTCTTTAGCAAGTATTTCTTGTGGTACTTGATCTGAGCTTATACAGATAGGGCTTGTTGCAGTTGCTTGCATAGCAATATCTTTTCCAGCTTGTAAAGCTTCTTCTGATGCGGCACCTTTAAGTGCTACTAAACAACCTACTTTTCCATTAGAGTGTACATAAGAAGAAACAAAATCTCCACCTGTCACTTTAATAAGTCTTCCTAGTTGAATATTTTCACCAAGCTTTGAGATAAGACCTGAAACGTCAGTATCAGCTGCAGGTAGCGCTTCAATAGAATCTGCATTAGCACTGAGTGCTTTAGTAGCTACATTTTGAACAAATGTTTTGAATTCTTCGTTTTTAGCAACGAAATCTGTTTCACATTTAAGTTCAATCATAACGCCTGTTCCGCCACTTATTGCAACGCCAAGTGCGCCTTCTGAAGTTGCACGGTCTGCTTTTTTAGCAGCTTTTGCAAGCCCTTTTTCACGCAAATATTTAATAGCTTCTTCTTGATTACCACCGACTTCAACAAGAGCTTTTTTACAATCCATCATACCTACGCCAGTTACTTCACGTAAGTCTCTTACCATTTCTGCACTAATAGACATATATTATCTCCTTAAGAATTTTATTAATTAGAAGAATTTTGATTAATTAGTTGTTTCTTCATCAACAAAAGCTTTAGTTACATCTGCTGCTACATGCTCTTGATTTTTTTTAGTCACAATTACTTTATCTGCTACTACAGCATCTGCATCTTTATCTGCTACTGCAGCATCTGCATTTTTTTCGTTACGAAGTGCTGCACCTTCAAGACAAGCATCTGCTATATGAATGGCAAAAAGTTTAATTGCACGGATAGCATCGTCATTTCCTGGGATAATATAATCTATCAAATCAGGATCACAGTTACTATCTACAACTGCAACTATTGGAATACCAAGTTTTTTACACTCAAGTACTGCGATGTGCTCTTTTTTTGGATCTACGATGAAAACCGCTGCAGGTGTTTCTGTCATATCTTTAATACCACCAAGGGCATTGTTTAACTTTCCAACTTCACGACCAAGACAAACTATTTCTTTTTTAGGAAAACGGTTAATTGTACCATCTTCAAACATAGTTTCAAGTCTTTTAAGACGATCAACACTACCTTTAATAGTTTGTAAGTTAGTGAGAGTTCCACCCATCCAACGATGAGTTATATAATACATACCTGCGCGTTCTGCTTCACAAGATATTGCATCTTGAGCTTGACGTTTGGTACCAATAAAAAGAACTTTACCACCTTTTGCTACAGTTGCAGCAATAAAGTCGTGAGCTTTTTTATAGAGTTCTAAAGTTTGTTGAAGATCCATGATATGGATTCCGTTTCTAGCGCCAAAAATATACGGACGCATTTTAGGATTCCAGCGACGTGTTTGGTGACCGAAATGGACACCAGTTTCTAGCATTTCTTTCATACTTGCATAAGCCATAAGTTTACTCCTGGGTTTTACTTCCATTCTGTTTATGATACATAAGCACCCAGAAAACAGAATGTGTGAATTAAAATATAAATTAACGAATTAGTAGTACTTTATTTTAAATAAAAAAGCAATTGGATTTTTTAACAATTAAAATAATACTTCTCCGTCATATAACCGTGAATTTCAATAGTGTTAAGGAACTATTTATTTGTAAAAAATTCTTGGATTCAATAAAGTTGCTTCTTACTATTATACTGAAAAAGGCTTTATTATTAAAGTAAACTAGCCACTCAGTAGTGAAAATAGTAATTAAAATTATTTAATATAGCGAACAATCGGTAATACTAACGGACTACGATTTAAATATTTTCTACTAAATCGTAATATATTCATTTTGATTTTCTCATCTATACTTTTTGTCGTGTTTCGTTGCATTTCATCAAGACTTTCATGCACAAGGCATTTAAGTTCATCTACAAGATAGCCATATTCTCGCTCACAAACAAAGCCTTTGGTTATTAAATCTAAAAAGGATACCACATTTGATTGGCGCGATTCCATAACAAGTAATATAATTATAACACCATCTTGAGAGAGATATTCTCGCTCTTTAAGGATATTTTGTTTTACTGTATTTGTTTTGCCATCAATAAGTACTTGCGAACATTCTATAGGATCTTTTAAAAATACGCCATCCTCAGTTAAGCATAGAGGGGTTCCATCTTCTAATAGAATAGCTTTTTTACTTTCAACGCCACTATCTATTGCTAAACGTAAATGTTTCACAAGATGTCTATATTCGCCATGCACAGGCACAAAGTATTCAGGATTAACAGTATTGAGCATGATTTTTAGCTCTTCTTGATATGCATGTCCTGAAGCGTGAATTTCTTCCACTTCACTATTATAAATAACTTCTGCACCTAGTCGATAAAGATTATCGATAACCTTACTAATTGCAGTGATATTACTTGGTATAGGACGAGATGATAGAAGTACTAGATCGTCTTTTTTAATACGAATTTGACGATGTTCACCTTTTGAAAGACGACTTAAAGTTGCTAGTGGTTCACCTTGGGAGCCAGTTACAAGCAGTATTAGTTCTTCGTCTTTATAAAGATGTATGTCTTCTAAAGCGACGATGGTTTGTGCTGCAAAATTAAGATAGTTAAGATTTCTTGCGAGTTCTATATTTCTTGCAAGGCTTTTGCCGCTGATTACAACTTTTCTGTTATGTTCTTTTGCAAGGTCAAAAATTTCTTGTATACGTTGAATATGACTTGCAAAAAGAGTAATTATTATACGTTTTTTTGCTTTGCTAATTATTTTTTTAAGACCTGTAAATATTTGGCGTTCAGTAAGAGAGAAGCCTTCACGCTCTGCATTAGTTGAGTCAGAGAAAAGGAGCTTAACACCACTTTCTGCAAAGTTTTTAAAGGCATCGAGATCGGTTTTTATTCCATGTAGAGGATTTAAATCAATTTTAAAATCTCCTGTATGTACGATTTTTCCAACAGGAGTTTCTATTCCAAGTCCAAAGCCAGCAACAATTGAGTGACAGACTGGGAAGAAGTGAAAGCGGAGTTCACCAAATGCGACTGTATCGTAATCTCTCATTTCGTGAAGTTTTGTGCTTTTATCGAGCCCGTGCTCAATAAGTTTGTTTTTCACGAGTCCTAGGGTAAAAGGGGAACCGTAAATCGGAGCTTGCACAAAAGGCAGTAGCCATGGGAGCGCACCAATATGATCTTCATGTCCATGTGTTAAAATAATTCCACGTATGCGTTTTTTATTTTTTATTAAAAACTCAAAATTAGGAACTATTATATTTACGCCAAAGTGGCTTGTTTCTGGGAACAATAGCCCGCAATCTATAAGTACCATATGGTCTTGATATTCCATAACCATACAGTTAAGGCCTATTTCCCCAAGTCCACCAAGAGGATAAAAAGTAACTCCATTTTTCGAATTAGTCATCAGTTAAGCCACACCTTTTATATATTTTATATGTTTTTTACATTGTACTGTTGTAAAATTTTTTGATATTCAGTTTCCATTATATTTTGCAAATACACAGCAAGTTCATTTTTGCTCATATTTTCATAGGTACTTGGAGTTATAGGTTCTAAAACTTTCACATGGATAGGTTTTGAGAAATCTATAAAATATTTTTTTTTCGATACTAAGTTAGCACCAACAATAAGCACAGGAACAATTGGTAAATTGCTTTTTTTTGCTAAAATAAATGCACCAGATTTAAAGGGGTTGAGTTTTTCTGGATTTTTGTTTCGACTTCCTTCAGGGAAAATCATGATCGATACATTATTTTTTGTTTTTTCTGCAGCAACATCAAGGCTTTTTAGAGCAGCACGTGGATTACTTCTATCAATAGAAATATGCCCTATACGGTCTAGTGCTTTCCCGAAAATAGGAAGCTCAAAAAGGCTCTTTTTAGCAATAAATTTAGGGGCAAAGTCTTTAAGCGTATAAACAAATATAGGAATATCAATATTACTTTGATGGTTTCCTAAAAAAAGATAGTTTTGATTTTTATCTAATGGGGCTATATCTGTTGTTATTTTAAGCCCAGTCCAAGAAACCATTGGTCTTGCCCAACGAAGTTGAATGAGATCTTGTTCTACTTTAGTAACTGGTTTTGTTCGTATTCTCACAATTATGGATACTACGAGTGAAGCCATATAAAAAACTGTATAAAAATAAAGCGTGCGAAACATTTATTCTCCATAAAAAAAAGTATTACTTTAAAATACACAATTTTTTCGTAAAAAGAAAGTAAAAAAATAAATTTGGATTTTCTTTAGGACTCTTCTTAAAAAATATATAATAGTTGTTGCTTATCAAATAGAGAAAATATAATATCGAAAAAGAATATCTAAGGGATATATCACGAATATGAGAAGCGTAGATTAAAAATTTACAAAAAATTATAGAAAGAAAAAAATATGATAAATCAAACACTAAACCCATATACAAAACAAATTAGATCGGAAGAGCGTCGTGTAGGGAAAGAGTG
>CAMQUX010000055.1 GCA_947037905.1 uncultured Desulfovibrionaceae bacterium
AACACTTGTGCATGCTAACGAGAAAAAATTACTCTTTGGAAAATAATATATTTTACAGTATTTAAAATGTTCTCATAAGGATTATTTATGGAAAATCCAAATTCTACACTAAGCCTTGCTGTTGTTAGCGGAAAAGGTGGTGTTGGAAAAACAAGTATCTCATTAAACATAGCCTATGCGCTTTATGATGCCTATCAAAAAGTGCTCATAATCGACTGTGACCTTGGTCTTGCTAATTTAGATGTTATGCTTGGTCTTTCTCCTAGCAGTACACTGCAAGATCTCTTGCAAGATGATATTGAAGCAAAAGACGTGGTTCTACCTATTGAAGAGAATGGGTTTGATTTACTCCCAGCTGCAAGTGGTGTTGCAGAGCTTGTGGACATGGACGATGAACTGCGAGAAAAATTCTTTCAAAAACTGCGAGATATAACTAAAGAGTATCATTTTATAATTTTAGATGTTGGTGCAGGTATTAGTGAAACTGTCCTCGATTTTGCCTCCATGGTACAGGCAAGACTCGTTATTATTACACCAGAACCAACCTCACTTACTGATGGATATGCACTTATTAAAGTCTTGAAAACTCAAAAAAATGTTCTCAATTTTAATATTATTGTCAACCAAGCAGATAATAAACAGCAAGCAGAAACAACTTTTGAAAGACTCTCCATCGCATGTAAAAACTTCATTGAAGTAACACCTCATCTTATGGGATTTGTTCATACAGACACTGCTGCATCTGATGCTATTCGTAGTCAAAAGCCTCTCTTGCGAAATTCTCCAAATGCTAAAGCAAGTCAGGATATTAAAAAAATTGCTGAAAGCCTCATAAACTTACGAACTCAACAAAAAGAACTTTTGACAAAAATTACTCCTTTAAAGGATAATAATTAATTCTTTTTATTGACTTATTTAACTATCTGATATACTAAAAGAAAAAAAGCACGTATTTATAGAAAGGATGCGCCATGAATAAAAGTGAATTAATTAAGACAATTGCAGAAAAGAAAAACCTGCATATTAATGAAGCTACAGAAGTTGTAAATCTACTTATTGATACTATGAAAGAATCACTTATCCGTGGTGATCGTATCGAAATTAGAGGTTTTGGAAGCTTTAAAGTAAAGAATTACGAAGGCTATACTGGTAGAAACCCTAAAACAGGTGCTCTTGTTGAAGTTCTTCCTAAAAAACTTCCTTTCTTTCGACCAGGAAAAGAATTAAAAAAATATCTTAACGATTAAGATGCGTTTTTTTCTTACATTTTTTTTCGTTTTTTTGCTCAATATACCAGCAGTTTCATTCGCCAAAAGTACCTCTTTATTAATTTTATCAACAGGTAATACCTTTGGCGAATTATTTCCATGCCCTACTTGAAGTAATAGTGACTCCCTTATCGGAGGACTTGCTCGGAGAGCAACTGTATTTAAAACACTCACTAATTCAAACCCACCAGCACTCATCGTTGGTGCTCCTTTTGAATTGATTCCTCTTGAACCTTCCGACTATACCCTTGAAAAAATTTCTGCTCACATTCAAACTCTTACGGCTTTGCCATATAGTATTGGTGTCCTCTCTCAAAAAGAAGGGGCTCTTTTAAAAAAGCTCAATCTTGCAGTTCCAAATAACTGGAAAGTTATCACAAATAGCACTCAAACATATACTATTGCTAATAATATTATAACTATAGCTATAGTTATTTTTCCTGCTTGGAATAGCGAAAAAAAAGATGCTTTATATAAAGAAATATTATACTCTAGTAAAAAGATAGCTTCAAAAGCTTCTATTGTTATTGCTTTTAGTGACTGGGGATATACAAAAGAAAAAGAATTTCTCGATTCAACAGAAACAGATATCAATTTACTCATTGGTGCTGGAACTGGTCCTGATATTATTGAACGACAAATAAAAAAAACTCTTTGGAAACGTGGTATAAACAAAGGGAAAGCAGTGCTTACAACACTATATCCAAACATAGAAAACTTACTAGATGCCCAATCTAACTACATTCTCTTGAAAGAACAAACAGAAGATAAAAGCATAAAAAAAATAATAGAGCCACTTATGAACTCTCATTAAGATAAAAAAATCCTAAAAATAATAATTTCTTATTTATAAATAAAAATAATTTCTAGCTTTCTCTATAAAGCTTATTTTAATATACGATAGTACTATTTTACTATCAACAGATACTAAACCATAAAACCTAACTCAAAGGAGATTATATGTTATTTCATGGGGCTCTTACAGCACTCGTTACCCCTTTTCGAAATGGGCAAATAGATGAAGAAGCTTTTAGAAACTTTATTGAATGGCAAATTCAAGAAGGTATTGATGGACTCGTTCCTTGCGGTACAACTGGTGAAGCTGCTACTATGAGCCTTGAAGAGCAAGGGCGTGTTATACGCATTTGTGTTGAACAAGCAAATAAACGAGTACCTGTTCTTGCAGGTGCTGGTTCAAATAATACATCAGAAGCAATTGAACTTGCTAAGCTTGCAAAAAAGGCTCAAGCAGATGGTATACTACTTATTACACCGTACTATAATAAACCGACTCATAACGGTCTTATAGCGCACTTTTCAGCTGTTGCAAATGCTGTAGATATACCAATTGTTCTCTACAATGTACCAGGCAGAACAAGCCTTAATATGCGTGTAAAGACTATAAAAGCGATTGTAGATACAATACCAAACGTAGTTGGAATAAAAGAAGCAACTGGTGATGTTGTTCAAGCATCAGAAGTCACTGAGTTTTGTATGAAAAAAGATTTCTCACTACTTTCAGGTGATGATTTTACAGTTCTTCCTCTGCTTTCTGTTGGTGGTTGTGGTGCTATTTCTGTTGTATCAAATATTATGCCTGCAAAAATGGCTGCTCTTTGTGCAGCATTTAAAGAAAAAGACTTAGCAACTGCGCTTAAAATTCATATAGAATTACAAGCTGTTATTCGAGGTATGTTTATAGAAACAAACCCTATTCCTGTTAAAACAGCACTTGCACTCATGGGAAAAATCCCAACCGCAGAATTTAGACTACCTCTAGTTCCTCTTGAAGAACAGAGTCTAGTAGCACTTACAAGTCTGTTAAAAACTCAAGGTTTAATTTAAAACTTATTAAGTAGAATACTAAAAAAAAGAGAGCAATTGCTCTCTTTTTTTTATTTTTTACAAATATAAAATCAATCTTAAAAATATTATTAAATTTTAAGTAATCATAAAAAAATCGACCATATAAAAATATATTAAATAATCCGTGAAATAATAAACGGTTAAAGAAGTTTTCTTCTGATAAAAAATGAACTCAATAAAAACATTTCCCTTTTAACACTTTTCGATAATTTAACGATTAACCTTACCTGTTATACTCACTTTAAAATATACTATTTAAATAAGCTCTTATTTATAAAGAATTAATAGGGTCTAAATCTAATCGAATTTGTAATTTTTGCGATATATTCACGGATAAAAGATATTTATAAAATTGACGAATATCTTCCCAGTTAGTAGATTTCATCATACAATGAAATCTTTTTTTACCAGCTAAAAGACTAAGGGGTGCAGCCACTGGCCCTAGGAGCGTAATTTTTTTCTGCTGTTGATAAAGTGCTATTTTCCCTTTTAAACGTTCCATTTCTTTGTCCCCTGCTTGCCAAGTAGTAGGGTATTGTAAACGAATAAGAGCAAGATGTGAAAATGGAGGATAATTAAAAGCTTTTCTTTGCTCTATTTCTTCATCATAAAACCCTTCATAATTTTGTTCTTGAACATATTTCCAACAAGCATGGTCTTTATTTCTTGTTTGAATAATCACCCGCCCTTTAGTCTCACCTCTACCAGCTCTGCCTGCAACTTGCACTAGGAGCTGAAAAATCTTTTCTTTTGCTCTGTATTCTGGCAAATGCAGTCCCAAATCGCCATCAACAACTACAACTAAAGATACAAATGGAAAATGATGCCCTTTTGAGACCATTTGTGTTCCAAGTAAAACTTGTGCTTCTTGTTTATGAAAAGCTCCAAGTATTTGCTTCATATCTTCTTCTTTTCGTACGGTATCTCTATCCATTCGTAGAATTTTTGTTTCAGGAAAGTACTCTGCGAACCATTCTTCAACTTTTTCCGTGCCATCACCAAGTGGAACAAGTTGCTCGCTCTTACACTGTGGACAGGTGCTTGGAACATCATCTATATATCCACAATAATGACATAAAAGTTTATGATTTTTTTTATGATATGTCAGTGCAACTTCACAATGAGGACAAGTAATGCTTTTTCTGCACGCACAACAATATACAAGAGGTGCATACCCTCTTCTATTGAGCATTATAATAACTTGCTCACCACGCTCAAGAGTTTGTTTTATTTCTTCGTGTGTTTCTGAAACAAACAAGTATCTTTTTTCACCATGCAAGGGAAGATTTACAAATCGAATCTCAGGAAGAGCAGTTTGTTTTACTCTGTTTGCTAAAGAAAAATAGGAGATACTTTTATTTTTTGCAGCGTAATATGTTTTTATATCTGGCGTTGCAGAGCCTAAAATAAGAAGTGATTTTGTACTTTTAGCACGTTGAAATGCTATCTCTTTTGCATTATAAAAAATCTTTTCTGTTTGTTTATATGAGTTATCATGCTCTTCATCTAAAATAAAAAGCTGTGCATTTTTTACAGGCAGAAACAAAAGAGACCGAGTACCTATAAATATATGTCCTTTTTTATTTCCAGAATTCATGAAAGAATGATATTTGCGCTGTTCTTTTTGATAGCCATGATAAAAGGTAATTTTTTCTTCTCCAAAAAAACTGCACATGTTTTGGTAAAGCTGTTGAGCAAGTGCAACCTCAGGAGTTAAAAGAAAAACATTTCCTCCATCTCTTATGACTTTTTCAATTATTTTTGCATAGACAAAAGTCTTTCCACTACCTGTTACGCCGTGTAGTAAACTTATAGCAAAATCTTTTTTAGCTAATAAACTCTCAAGCCCTGTTATAACTTCTTCTTGCTCTTTTGTTGCTTGAAGATTTAGAAGCGGCTCGGTTATAATAGCTTCTTCATCTTCTTCTTTTTCAAGAAAAAAGCTCTGTAATAAATCTTTTTTTTCTAAAGAATTTAAAACAGTAGTGATAGAGACTCCAAACACATCTTGTAATTCTTTTTTACTTACTTCAGGTTTATCAAGTAAATATTCAAGCACTGCATTTTGCTTTGCAGCGCCTTTTCTTAATTCTTTATCTTGAGGTAAAAGACTATAAAATTGTTCTTTTTTTTCGTTACTGGTGTGGATTATATCTGTAAGCCCATCTTGAATAGAATAGTATAAAGACTCTTTTAGTTCTTCAGACCAAAGAGCAACTTCTTTTGCGGTAAAAGTACTGGGAAGATAAGACGCAGATGATTGAAAGGAAAAATCAGATCGCAGAGCAAGGCTTGGTAAAAAATGTTCGATAGTTTGCGCTAACTGTATGCAGTTCCTAAGAGAAAAGGACTCTAACAAGGAAAAATATTCTTCATTTAGTAGAGGTGTTTTTTCTAAAACACATAAGATATCTTTTAATTTTATATTTTTTAATGGATTTTCATCTTTTGAAAGTATTAAGCCAATGCGTAAACTTTTACCAAAAGGTACTAAAACACGAAGACCTTTCTCTAAATTTTTTTCTAAAAGTACAGGGCATGTATAGCTATATTCTCCATATGGTGGAGAAAGGATGAGAATTTTCCAAGAAATAATTTTTTCCATAATAAGCTATTAGCTTTGCTTATAGTTTGAAAGTAAATCTTCTAATGCGCCAATTAATTTTTTATTAATTTTTCCATCTTGTAAAGCAAAGTGAGCACTTGCCATGAAATATTCAATCCAGTCACCAGTATCGAAGCGTTGTCCGCTGATTTTTACAGCTAAAAGTTTTCCTTCTTTAGCAAGCTGGTCTAATGCATCAGTTAATTGAATTTCTCCACCAACACCTGCTTCTGTTTTTTCTAAATAAGAAAAAATATCTCGACTTAAAACATAACGCCCTATTGCTGCTAAGTTTGATGGTGCGTCATCTACAGAAGGTTTTTCAACTATACTATTTACTGAGTAAAGCCCATCACCTATTAAATTACCATCTATAATACCATATTTATCGACATTTTCTTTAGGAACTTCCATAACTCCAATAACAGAACAGTTATGTGTTTTTACAGCATCAACAAGTTCTGCCATACCAGCGCCTTCGCCATAAAGAATATCATCACCTACCATAACTCCAAAATAATCCTCTTGGCAGACATTTTTTGCACAAAGCACTGCGTGCCCGAGCCCTAATTGCTCTTTTTGTGGAATCGTTATTATATCTATTCTTTTAGCTAGTTGTCTTATTTCAGAAAGTAAATCAAGCTTACCTTTTCTTTCTAAAAGATTTTCTAAAATAAGATTATGGTCAAAATAGTTTTCGATAACTCTTTTATTTCGGTTAGTTATCAGTACTACATCTTTAAAATTTGCAGCAAGAGCCTCTTCCACTACATAGTGGATAACTGGCTTATTATATACAGGAAACATTTCTTTTGGGATATCTTTTGACGCAGGAAATGAGCGTGTTCCCCAACCTGCAACTGGTATTACAACTTTTCTTATCATTATATTATCCTTACATACTTTTTTTTACTATTTCTGCAATATTTTCGGCTAATTTATCTACAAGTTCTAAATCTTCACCTTCTACCATTACCCGAGCTTTTAGTTCGGTTCCTGAAAAACGAAGTAGTACTCGCCCTCGCTCTCCTAATTTCTTTTCTGCATCTTTAACAGCTTTTTCAATTTCAGGAAAATTTCTAAATGGTACTCGTTCTTTTATTGATACATTTATTAAACGCTGTGGAAATATTTTTAACATACTCGCAAGCTCAGAAACTTTTTTTCCTGTTCGTACTACTATTGATAATACTTTAAGGGCGGCTAAAAGACCATCGCCTGTTTTAGAATTATCCATAAAAAGAATATGTCCTGACTGCTCCCCGCCAAAGGTAGCTCCAAGCTCACGCATTTTTTCAATTACGTATCTATCACCTACTGCTGTACGGATAAGTTTACCACCATTCTCAGCCATAAATACATCGAGCGCCATATTGCTCATGACAGTCGCAACTAAGTTAGCACCTACTAATTTATTTTGAGATAGCAAATCTTTAGCACATATTGCCATAATTTGATCACCATCTAAAACAAGACCGTATTCATCACAAAGTATTAATCTATCTGCATCACCATCTAGTGCTATACCTATATCTGCTTTATATTTTAGCACTTCTTTTGCCATGTATTCTGGATATAAAGAACCACCTTCTTCGTTTATATTTAAACCAGTTGGCTCTGCGTTCATTAGAATAACTTTTGCACCTAATTTTTCTAATAATTCTTGTCCTACTGCAAATGCTGCTCCATGAGCACAATCGAGCACTATTGTAAGACCTGTTAACGAAACATCACAACTCGCTTCTAAATACTCACGGTATTCATTTTGAGCAGAATTCATATATCGAACAGTACCTTCTTTTCCTGGTGTTGCGTATTGCCAGACTTTACTTGTATCAAGCACTGAGTTTGTTAATATATTTTCGACTTCATCTGAAAGTTTAAAGCCTGTACTATCAAAGAATTTTATACCGTTATCTGTGTATTTATTATGTGAGGCTGATATAACAACGCCTAAATCAGCTTGCTCTTTTTGTACTAAAAAAGAAATAGCAGGTGTTGGTAATACACCCGCTAAATAAACATTCACACCACTTGCACATAGCCCTGCACTTAAAGCACACTCAAAAATATCACATGATAATCTCGTATCTTTACCTATGATTACCTTAGGATTTTTTTTATGACGTGCGAAATATTCTCCAGCAGCTAATGCTAAACGTAGTGCTATTTCTGGCACAAGTGGATATTCACCAACTTGCCCACGTAACCCATCTGTTCCAAAAAAACGTTCAGACATTTTCTTCCCATTCGTTTTATTTTACAAGAATTTCTAAGAATGCAGGATTTTTTTCCAACAAAATA
>CAMQUX010000056.1 GCA_947037905.1 uncultured Desulfovibrionaceae bacterium
AAAACTCTAGCTTTGTAGCTTTATAGATTTGTAGATTTGTAGATTTGTAGATTTGTAGATTTGCAGATTTGCAGATTTGCAATTTTTCATAAAATATAACTTTATTCTACGCTACTGATTAACCCTAAGAGAAAGAAAATAAAAAAATAGCCTAGCTAAACTTTATACAAAAATGCACTGTATTGCTTATAAACAATACAGTGCATTTTTATTTTTATTTTTTAAGAAAAATTTCTCATTATTTTTTAAATATAAGATATTTCAGTTATTTATTTTTTACCATCACATATACTTGCTTACAAACTACCGTTCACTTAGCAGGCGTACCTCTTCAAAAGTTTCTTCTAAATTTCTTGGCTCGTGGGTTTCTTGTTGTAAAAATTCGTTTATTGGCTCTTGCATTGCTATTGCTTTATCAATATTAGCATTACTACCAGTTTGATACGCGCCAATATTAATCATATCTTCCATTTTTTTATAGCGCGCTAAATGTTGCAAAAGTCCTCTGCAGCGTTTTAACATATCTGGTTCCATTACATCTGACTGCAAACGACTAACGCTTGAGAGTACATCTATTGCTGGAAAATGATTTAAACTTGCAAGTTCACGACTAAGCACAATATGCCCGTCTAAAATAGAACGCACACTGTCCGCTACAGGATCGTTAAAATCATCACCATCTACAAGAACTGTATAAACACCAGTAATAGAGCCAAATTCATTACGCCCTGTTCGCTCTAAAAGCTGAGGGAGCTGTGCAAAAACACTTGGTGTGTACCCGCCACGAGTTGGTGGCTCACCAATTGAGAGTCCTATTTCTCTACTTGCCATGGCAAAACGAGTGACAGAGTCCATCATAAAAAGAACATCGTTTCCTAAATCTCTAAAATATTCCGCTATGGCTGTTGCAGTATATGCTGCTCGCATACGCAGAAGTGGACTAGAATCTGATGTGGCAATAATAAGCACAGAGCGTGCAAGCCCTTCTTCTCCTAAAGATTCCTCGATAAATTCAACAACCTCTCTACCACGCTCACCAACAAGAGCAATAACGTTGATATCTGCTTTTGTGCTTCGTGCCATCATACCTAAAAGAGTTGATTTACCAACACCAGAACCAGCCATGATACCTATACGTTGCCCTTTACCCAAAGTTGTAAAAGCATTTATTGCACGTACGCCAACATCAAGTGCTTCACGAATACGCGGTCTATCCATTGGATTTGGCGGTGAGGCGTAAAGGGGAACTTCTGCCTCAAATGACAAAGGCCCCTTTTTATCTAAAGGAGCTATAAACGGATCGATTACACGACCTAAAAGACTTCTTCCAACTGTTATTGTTGGAGAAAATGAGATACTTTCAATTAGACAACCAGGAGCTACCCCTCGCACATCTTGCAGAGGCATGAGTAGTGTGACTGTATCTTGAAAACCTACAACCTCAGCTAATATGCGCTCATCACCAGATGCTGGATAAATGGCACATAAAGAACCAAGAGGCAAGCTTAAACCTTGTCCCTCTACTACTAGACCCGCTATTTTAGATACTTTTCCAAATATCTTAAGGGAGGAGTTTTTACCTAATTGTAAGAGAGCATCTTTTATATCTGCCATATATTATTCTTTATTTTTAAAGGTCTAAAATTTCAATTTGAGAAAGAATACCATCGAGCATTTCTAAGCGTTTTTCCAAACTATTCTCAATACGGCTACTATCTGTTTCGACTCTGATATCCCATTTTTGCAAATTATTATCTACTTCTACTCGCCAAGAAGCCATTGAACTATCTTTTTCTTGCGCTTTTTCTAAAAAAGCTTGCATTATATCCTTTGATTCTTCATTTACACGCAGTACAAAAGAATGCACGTTATGTAATTGCTTTACAGTTTCTGAAAATAAATTCTCTAAAATTTCTTTCCGCTGTTCGTTCATTTCAACAGAGAGTGTTTTTTCTACTGCTGTTCGGATAAAAAATAAAGCATCTTCTTTTCGCTCTTCTACTATATTCTTACCTTGCTTATTAAACTCTAAAAGCAGTGCTTCACCTTGCTGAGTTAAATTGCTTGATAAGCTATCTAATTCATTTTTTGCAAGAGCCTTCCCTTCTTCATAACCTGCATTCTTTGCAGATTCTTTTACTTCTTTCGCTTCATCTAGTGCTTTTGCTATAATATCTTGCGCCATTTCTGTCGCTTTTTCTTTCACACGCTCTAAATAACTAGCGCCTGTTTTGTCATCCCAAAGTTCTTTTTGCCCAATTTGTTCTAAGCTATGCAGAGATCTCACATCTTGAGTTTCACCTGAAGAAAGAAAAACTCTCCCTGTTACTTTTCCCTGAAAACCATCTGATGAATATGAAGTACTAGAGGAAGACATCTGAACCACCTCGGTTTATCATAATACGCCCTTCTTCTTCTAAGCGACGAACTACTTTTACTATATTTTGCTGTGCATTTTCTACATCTGAAAGTTTTACTGGTCCCATTATTTCTAGATCCTCACGTACCATACTACCTGCACGCTCTGACATATTTCCTAAGAATTTGTCGCTTAATTCATCTGATGCACCTTTTAGTGCCACAACAAGCTCATCGGTTCCGATTTCTTTGAGAACCTCACGAATTCCTTTATCATCAATTGCTTTAATATCTTCAAATACGAACATAAGGTTGCGTATGCTTTCTGCAAGTTGGGTTGATTCTTCTTCGATTTCTGAAAGAACCTCTTCTTCAGTCGCTCTATCCACAGAGTTAAGAATTTCTGCAACAGAGGTAACACCACCCACTTTTCTTCCTTCCTTGCCACCCATTGCTATGAGCTGACTTTGAAGTACTCGTTCTACTTCTAAAAGCATGTCCTCAGCTACTGCTTCTAAACGAGCTAGACGCATAAGAATTTCTGCACGAACCCCAGCTGGTAAGAACTGAATAAGCTCTGCTGCTTTTTCTGGATGCAAATGGCCGAGTATTAATGCTAATGTTTGTGGATGCTCGTTACGTAAAATCTGTGCTAAAATCCTTGGACTTACGTCTTCTAACTCTTCAAATGGTGTTGGTCCACTATTTAGGTCGAGTGTATCCATGATATATTTTGCTGTTTCATTGTCGACAGAGCCACCAAGTATACGTTTAACCTCATCGGCTCCACCTACTAGTGTTTCTGCGCCAAATATAATCGCATTATTATATTCTTTCATGATCTCTTGAACTTCTTCTTTAGAAACGATTTCTATCTCAAGTAGTGCTTTTGAAACTGCTACTATTTCAGATTTATCCATCTTTGAAAAGATTTCTGTTGTAAACTTATCCCCTAGGGTGACAAGCACTACAGCTGCTTTTTGAGCTCCTGAATATTTTGATATATCTGCCATACAAATTCTTCCTTACGCTATGAGCCGAATTTTTCTTTTTTCTATGCGGCCGCTATTGTATCTAATTTTACCCAACCTTTTAATAATCGCACCGCTTGATCCATATGTAACTCTGTTAAGCTTAATGCCTGCTCACGTAAATGGTCAAGCTCTAAACCTACTTTTTCATCTAAACCGGATATATCATCTAATGCTAAGCGGTTACCTTGTGGTAGACCTGGTACTTCGTCTGTTTCTGCTTCAGCTACTCGAGGGCGAAGCATTGACATGATTATTGGGCGAAGAATTACTAAGATGAATATCAAAACTAAAATCGCATTTAAGAATGGTTTACCTATATGCTGTGCATAAGAAAGTAACATGTAGAATATATTTGTTTCTACTTCTATCTCTTGTACTCCAAAAGATAAACTTGAGAGCTCAATATTATCACCACGAGCAGTATCAATACCTACTGCATTTTCTACTAACAAGCGAAACTGTTCTAACTCTGCTTCTGTGCGTGGTACATATTCTTTTACACCTGTTTCAGGATTCTCTACATACGTGCCATCTAATATTACTGCAACTGTTATTCTTTCAACAGTTCCTACTTCTGCTACTATATTTTGCTCTTCACGATTTATTTCATAATTTGTTGTACGTGTTTCTCTATTAGAATCTTGTGTTGTTTGTGTTCCTTGAAAGCCATCTCCTCGGAAATTTTCTTCTGGCACACCGTTATCAATATTTGCAGCTCCTCGTGTTGACTCTTCTGTACGTCCTTCACTACGAACTACTGAGCTTTCTGGGTCAAATAATTCACGGCGAATTGTTTTTTGACTAAAGTCCATGTTTGCGTTTACACGAGCTATTAATTTTCCAGCTCCAACTGCTGGTCCAAGTAGTGTTAAAATTTTTCTTTCAAGCCCACGCTCTATTGATGTTTTATACTCTAATTGCTTCGATGACAAGCCTATTGTGTTCCCTTCTTCTTCTGGGATATATAAAGAGTTTCCTTCCATATCTGTCACTGTTATGTAGTTTTTAGATAAACCTTCTACTGACATGGCTACTAAGTTTACTACACCTTCAATTTGTGATTTTGATAATTCTTTTCCTGGGCGAAGTTGTATTACTACTGCTCCTGATGGTGGAATATCTTCTTCTAAAAAAAGACTTTTTTGAGGAATTACTAAGTGAATACGTGCGCGTTCAATTTCTGGGAACTGGCTTATTGTTCTTTCTAACTCGCCTTGTAATGCTCTTTGATAGTTTATTTGTTGAATAAATTCAGTTTGACCAATTTTTATCTCGTCAAATATTTCAAAGCCTACGCCTTGCCCTGTTAAGCCACCTGAGCTTGCTACCGCTAATCTTAATTCATATACTTTGTCTGCTGGGACGAGGATTGTAGTGCCACCTTCTGTTAGCTCGTAGTCTACTTTTTCACCTTTTAGATGTTCAACTACTGTTGCAGCATCTGCTGCCTCGAGCTTACTATAAAGGACACTTTTTACTGGCTCATTTAGCCACATGATAAGAACTACAAAAAGAGATAGACCAAATACTGTAAGACCAATACCTATCAATTTTTGTGTAATGCTTTTACTCGTAAAAAAACTTTTACCTTTTTCGAGAGCTTCTTTTACTTTATCATTCATAATATCTTTCCTTCCCAACAAATAATTTATTTAAATAAAACTAAAACGGAACACTCATTAATTCTTTATACGCTGTTACTACTTTACCGCGAACTGCACTTGTCAAATTCATGGCAGTACTTGCTTTTTGCATTTCAATCATAAGTTCGTGTACGTTCTCATTTTTTCCTGCTGCAAATTCGTTCACCATCTGTGTTTTTGTTTCTTGCATATCGTTTACTTTGCCTACTGAGCTTTTCATGGTATCTGCAAAACTTGGATAGGCACTTTCTTGACCTGATATTTTTTGCGATGTTTGCCCATGAGTATTTTGAAACTGGCTTATTGCTGATTGATATGCTTGCATTGCTACTTTTGAACTTATCATTTTTTATTCCTCATACGGTCTTATTGACCGATTGTTAGTGCTTTGTTAAACATACTTTTAACTGCTTCTATACTTTTTGCGTTGGCCTCGTAGGTACGCATTGTTGTCATCATATTTGCCATTTCTTCTACTACGTTTATATCTGGATAAGTTACATAACCTTGTCCATCTGCGTCTGGGTGACCTGGTTCATGAATTCTTTTAAATGGACGCTGATCGTTTACTATACCTCTTACGAGTACTCCTTGTACTTGTCTTGGTAGCGACTCTCGCATACGTTCATCAAAAGGACTTAAAACTGGTGCGGATTCAAATGAAACTGATTTTCTCACATATGCGCCACCTTCTTCTGTTCGTGTGGTTTTTATGTTCGCAAGGTTCATTGAAATAACATTTATATAAGAACGTTGTGCAGACATACCAGATGCGGCTACGTCTAATGCTGTCATAAAGTCCATTATCTACTCCCGTCGGATATAATTTTATTTATTCCGCTAAAGCTCTTGGTTGCAAGCCCTGTAAGTGCGTTATATAGCATTGAGTTTTTTGCCATATCAACCATTTCTTTATCTAAATTAACGGTATCTTCTCCGTGAATTGCTCTTGGTTTAAAAGCTTCTATGCCCTTGCCTTGAAATGTGTTTGCGGAAAATTCTGTTGGCATATGCCCAGCTGAAGTTCGTGTCATTTGTCCGCTTTCGCCCATATTCATGGCATTTTGCAATTCTTTCTCAAAAGCTAATGTTTTTCCTTTGTATCCTGGAGTATTTACGTTTGCGATGTTACTAAGTATTAAATTTTGACGCTCTAAGCGAAGGTCTAAAACCTTAGATACTACACCAACATTTGAACTAAACATACTTTTCATAATCATTTCCTCCTATGCTTTCGTAAAAGCTTATTAGTCATTAGCAATATATATGCCAATAATATTTATCAATAATTACAGATAGATATCATGATAAGTATTTTTTTGCTGTCATTTTTAAGACTCTCTTTTTTATGCTTCTATTTCGTGCAAATGTACTTATAATAAGAGATTAGTCTGTTTATGCAGGTTAATTTCTTGTCTCTTTTTTTTGACACACTATTATATGATAGAGATAATAAAGCATATAAAAAAATATTTCATAAAATTACTCTGCGCAAAATTAGCGCACAGAAAAATTAGCGAGCAGAAAATACACAAAATTGTGAAATGGAAAATTAGCGCACAGGAAATTAGCGAGCAGAAAATATACAAATTTGCGAAATGGAAAATTATGGAAAATAAATAACTACAGAAAAATAAATATGAGGGGAATAAATATAAAGATGATTACTGCATAAAAAATTAGCGCACGCAAAAGTACACTATAGTATAATACTGTATCGAATATAAAATTTAAGATGCCCATAGAATTTAAGCTTTCTATAAAACTTGCTGCTTCTATGGAATTTAAAATTTTCATAGAACTTGAGGCTTCTATGGAACATATCTAATATTAATTGAGAATCCTTCTATCCACAGTTTTTCACTATATTACAACTCTATTTTCCTTGAAATTTCTAAAATATTTTACAAACTCTCGTTCTTTCTGAAAGTTCTAGCACCATCTTATAAACACTTGAACACTCACAATTTCAAACTCACAATTTCCAAATATTAAACTCAACCGCATACTTAATTCACCCAAGCAAAACACTCCTACTAAACAAATATTTTAAGACTCAAGTAAGCAATTTTTTCCTGTCAATTTTTCGTTTCACGATATAAAAATACTCTTTTAATGCTCTTTTTTATAAAAAACACTTTTAACAAATATTCTATAAACATCTGTTTCAACTTATTAATAATACAAAAATAATAAAAATATATCCTATTTTCTAATTATTTTTTATTTTTGGAACAGATATTGCTAACTAGAACTCATGGAGAAACTTTCTCCGTAAATACAGCTATCAAATCTATGGAGGTTTATTATGAGTTTTGTCGATTATGAAATTAACAAAGAGTTAGGTGAATGTTATCTTTTTATGGGTGAACTTGATAAAGCAGAAGAGCATTATCTTAAAGCAAGCACTGCTGCAACTGAAGAAGCTGATGCTTATATAGGTCTTGCAACCGTTGCTGTGCACCGCACAGATTTAGCTAATGCTGAAACTTTTTATCAAAAAGCGTGCGATCTTCGCCCTTGCGATAAAGCATTATCTGGTCTTGGACTTGTTGCTAACGAATTAAAAGAAAGCGAAGCAGCTTTTGGATATTTTGAAAAAGCTCTTCAGTTCAACTCTGATAATCTTGTTGCACTTTTAAGCATTGTACGTTTAGCACATGAGCTTGAAAAACTTGAAACGATTGTTCCTTTTCTTAATGCATATCTTGAACTTAATCCAGCTCAAGAAGATGTACGTTATACCCTTGCAGGTTGCCTTGTATGTCTTAATTTACATCAAGAAGCTAAAGAACATCTTTCTATCTTACTTGAAAAAAATCCTAATAATGCTATTGCTCAAGAGCTTATGTCTCAAATTTAATACCACATTAAATTGCATACAAACGCAAAAAAGGTGTAGATTCACTATCTGCACCTTTTTATGCAACTTTCTTATTTTATTATTTTCTCTTTTTTCTCTTTTTTTT
>CAMQUX010000057.1 GCA_947037905.1 uncultured Desulfovibrionaceae bacterium
GATATTTTGCTAAAAGATCTTATTGCCAAAAAAAAACCACTGCTTGGAATCTGTGTTGGTTGCCAGCTACTTCTTGAATATAGCGAAGAAAACGATACAAAAACCCTTGGCATTTTTCCAGGGAAATGCAAACAGTTCACTCCTGATTTTCTTGATGAACGTGATAGACCTATACGTATTCCGCACATGGGCTGGAATACTCTTACAATAGAAAAAACTTCCCCACTTTTTGAAAATATTGCAGATAATAGCCCCTTTTATTTTGTACATAGTTACTACCCTATCCCAGATGAAAAATTCTCTCTAGCTTCTTGTGAATACGGCACTACTTTTTGTGCTGTTTTTGGTACAGATGGACTTTGGGCTGTTCAGTTTCATCCTGAAAAATCAGGTACTGCAGGGTTACAGTTATTAGAAAATTTCGCAAAATATTCACTTGGAAAAAAATCATGCTAGCTAAACGTATTATTCCCTGTCTCGATGTCCGTGATGGTATGCTTACAAAAGGTATTAAATTTCAAGAAAATATCAATATTGGCGACCCTATCCTTTCTGCAAAGAAATACTATGAGCAAGGGGCTGATGAAATTGTTTTTTACGATATTACTGCGTCCTTTGAAAGGCGTAGTATATTTCTACATGTGGTTGAGAAAGTTGCCTCGCAAATTTTTATTCCTTTTTCTGTTGGTGGTGGTATCTACTCATTGCAAGATATGCGTGATGTTTTAAATGCTGGGGCTGAAAAAGTTTCGGTTAATTCTGGCGCTGTTAAAAATCCTGACATTATTGCTCAAGGTGCTGCTACTTTTGGTGTTCAGTGTATAGTTCTTGGTATGGATGTTCAAAAAGTACCAGTACAAAAAAATATCCCTTCTGGATTTGAAGTTGTTACGCATGGTGGAAGAAACATGACTGGCATTGATGCTCTTGCTTGGGCAAAAAAGGCAGAACTTGCTGGTGCGGGTGAAATTTGCTTAAACTCTATTGATGCCGATGGAACAAAAAATGGTTTTAATATTGAACTCACAAAACTTATTACTGATAATGTTTCAATTCCTGTTATTGCTTCTGGCGGTGCTGGAAAACCTGAGCATTTAGCGGACGCTTTCCTACTCGCTAATGCCTCTGCTGCAATTGTCGCATCTATTGTCCATTATGATGAATATTCTCTTGATGATTTAAAATCTTTCTTAGTAAAACAAAATATTCCTGTGAGAACGAATTATTAGTTAGTTAGTTAGTTAGTTAGTTAGTTAGTTAGTTAGTTAGTTAGTTAGTTAGAATAACGGATTATTTATTATATTAGCGGCTAGGTTTGCAAAATACTGCTATTTTACTCTCAGTATTTTTCTTTTTTTCATACTTTAGCCTTTCTTCTTGCACCATCTCATTTTTTATTCATGGTGTGGTTCTGTTTAATCTATATATTTTCTTTATTTTATCCCAGCACACTTATTATTGTTTTAATTCATAATCTAAAAAAACATGCCGGTTCAGCATGCTTCTTCTTAAAAAAATCCTCACCATATCATTTTATATATTCACAGTATTCATTTGCACTCTTTATAATAGTTTTTCTGCAATTTCCCTTGACGCTTACTGCATCCTCTACTAAAATTGAAAAATGACCGAAAAAAAACAATCCGCAAGCCTTACAGAACTCATTCATATGATTCTACCAAGCGATACAAACGCTGCAGGAAATCTTCATGGCGGAGTACTCCTTAAACTAATAGATTCTACAGCAGCAATTGTTGCTATGCGACATAGCAGAAAAAATTGTGTCACGGTTGCTATTGAGAATACAAAATTTTTAGAGCCTGTTTTTCTAGGCGAGTTGATTATTCTTAATGGAAAACTTATTCGAACAGGAAATTCTTCCATGAACATTGAAGTAACTGCTTCTGCTGAAAATCTCCAAACAGGAAAAATTAGACATACAAACACTGCACTCTTAACTTTCGTCGCACTTGATGAAAAGGGAAAAACAACAACTGTGCCCAAGCTTCTACTTGAAACTAACGATTAAACAGTGTATCATGCTAATCTTAAAGAAGTTTAGTGTTAATTTGAATATATTTTGAATTGAAAAAAATAGTATCATAAGTTTAAAAATACGCCTGAAATTTGATAGTTTTTATATACTCAGTATTTTTATTTTTTCCTAGAGCGAGACTTTTTAGTACTTGTTCAAATTATTTTTTCTTACTGACAGACTTCATTACATTTTTTTATAATAGTCATTATGTGCAGGTTTTGTTTAAATAACAAAATCATAATTCATGGAGTATTTTATGAACCGATATCTTTTGCAGCCATATCTATTTATTATTTTTATAGCGCTTGTTATTTCATTTTTTATTTTTCTCATTTTTTTACAATTTGATATTGTCACTGCGGCTTTTAATAAACTTGGTATATCTGACTGGCAAGGGATTTTTATTTTTATCTGCACACTCGTAGCGTATAAAATCAATATACCTTTTTATACCTCCAAACGATTAATTAAAACAACGAGTTCTCCTTTTATTAATCGTTTGAATATTTCACAAGAAACTCTCACAAAAGAACCGCTGATAGAATTAAAACAACAAGTTTTCGCTATTAATCTAGGCGGTTGTGTTATACCTATAATCCTTTCATTATATTTTATCTTTAGCCCGAGCTCAACTTTTATTTTAAACGTACCAAATGTCCTTTATCTTCTTTTAAGCACCCTTATTATCACAGTTTCATGCTACTTTAGTACAAAATCCCGTGCTAATATTGGATTTAGCATTAATTTATTTCTCCCTGCTCTTTTTACTTTTTTCACTGTATTTCTACTTGTTCCAAAAGAAATAACAACTCATGTTGCTTATATTGGCGGTACTCTTGGTGTTCTTCTTGGTGCAAGTATTTTACCAATGCTTAACGCAAGACGAACAAGTTTTCCTGATGCAGCGCTGCTATCCATTGGTGGAATAGGAACTTTTGCGGGTATTATTTTAACACAAACCATTGCGGTTGCACTATTATAAGAGATTTTTTATGATTAGTTTATGTACAAGTAAAAAATTAGATAAAGACACTACTATCGACTGTATATCGCCGCTTATATCTATCCCCTATGATATCAATATAAAAGTGGGTGATATTCTCGAAAATTCTGATGCTAAAATGCAGTTTATTGCTTCAAATAGGTCTTTTCTTCTTGCTAATACACCGCTTATATGGCAAGGAAAGCTATTAACAGATTTTTCCGCAGGGGAACATGCTATGCAACTGGTTCGTCCAAAAGGACTTAGTGTTGCATGTATAACTTTAAGTGATAGCGGATTTGCAGGAAATAGAGTTGATACATCTGGAGAAACTCTTTTAAAGCTTTGCGAAGAAAATTTGTCCATCCATTACGCTCGTAGATTTTTGCTACCTGATAATGAATATATGATTAAAGCGCTTTTAACAAATTTAGCAATCACACAAGGTTTTGATCTTATTCTAACAACTGGTGGAACTGGAGTCGCATCGACAGATAAAACCCCAGATGCTACAAGTAAAGTCATAGATTACTCGCTACGAGCGATTGAGCAGTTTATGACGCAAAAAAGTCTAGAAAAAACTCCTCATGCAATAAGCTCTCGAGCTGTCGCAGGAGTATTATATGAAAGTATTATTATAAATTTGCCCGGCAGTGAAAAAGCTGTAAAAGAATGTATTACGCCTCTTTTTCCTGCAATTACTCATACAATCGAAAAATTACAAGGTGATAAAAGCGATTGTATTAAACTCTATCAATAAAATCTTACATCTTCATAGGAGTATGAATGAAAATTTTTCGATTACTTATCATTTCTTGTTGCTCACTTCTTCTACTTAACTCCTTTGCTTTTGCAAAAGAACCTAAAATTGAAACGCTCGATTTTTTTAAATATGAAAAAGTAAATCTAAAAGACGCAGTTACACGTGGACTTGTTGCAAACCCTACTATTGTTGCTGCAAGAGCTTACTATTCTGCCATGAATGAACAGCAAAAAAGTACTTTTTCTGACTTTTTCCCAAAGGCTGATGCTCAGTTTGGTACAGCATACAGCAAAGAAAAAAGTCCTATGTACGATTCTAATCTGTACTGGAACACATCTATTGTTGTTTCTCAGCCTATATTTACTGGTCTTGCTCTTTTATCTACCCACCAAAAAGCAAATCTTATGAAAGATATTGCTCGTATTCAGATAAAAAATGCAGAACTGCAACTTATTGGTGCTATTCAAAGTACTTTCTTTAGTGTTCTTATGGCCGAAATGGACGTTGAAAGTAAAGAAACTAGTGTCAAACGCTTTCAAGCTCAATTAAAAACGACCAAAGCGTTCGTACAAGTTGGTATTTCTCCTCGAGTTGAAGTGCTTGATTCTGAAGTAACTCTTGCAGAAGCTGAACAGTTACTGCTTGTTTCTAAGAATAATCTCGCAACCTCACGAGTACAACTAAACTCACTCTTGAACCTTCCACTCACTCTAAACGTAGATTATGATGGAAAACTTGAATATACTCCTATTAAACTTCTTTTTGATAACTGCTTAGCTGTTGCGTATCAATCTCGACCTGATATTCAAATCGGCGAAAAGAGTTTAGGTGTTGCTAAAAAAACTATCCTAGGTGCTGCAAGTAAATATTACCCAACACTGAGTGCTAATTACTCTTATGTAAACAGTGATGCTGACTTTCCAGGTTCATCTACTAATAACAATCTTCCATCACAAGAAAATCAAAGCGTTGCAATTAATGCTGAGTGGAACTTCTTTTCTTCTGGATCAGACTTTTTTGCGCACAGATCTGCACTGTATGACTATGATAAAGTTGCAGCAGAGCTTAATAATACTATCCTAAACGCAGGGCTTGAAGTTAAACAGGCTCACTTAAGTCTTTATGCCGCTGCAGACCGTATCAGTGTTGCAAAGAAAACTGTTGCTGCAGCAGAAGAAGCATATCGTATGCAGGTTGCTAGATATAAAGCACAAGTAAGCACAAATAATGATGTTATTGATGCTCTTGACCGTTTAAATACTTCTGAATCAAACCATATTACAGCTCTTGGCGATTATGGAAAAACTCTTTCTGCTCTTTATGTTGCAATGGGAAGAAAAAATATTTCCTTGGAAATTAAATAATGCTTTCTGCTGAATCTAATTTACGTTGTAAAAAATGCAAGGAAAAATTACATAGCGTTAAAACATGAACTAATATTATAATGCATTGCAAGGCTTGCAATGCAGAGTATTCTGTTACTGATGTGGCTGAAATGATTGATGATGCTTTTGAAGAACAAATGGCAAGAGTTCCACTTGATAGACTTTAAGATTAAGACTACTTACAAAAAATACTAAAGAACTATTCGCTATTTTGATATTTATTCTTATTAATTATATTTTGTAATAAACAACACTTTTTTAACTGTGTTTCTGTGTTTCTGTTTTTCTTACTGATATTATTATTGAAATTCTCTTTATTGTTTATAATAGAAAAGAGGCAGATGCTCTAAGCACTGCCTCTTTTTTGTTATAAGAATTTTGCATTTCCTATACTACTTAAGAAAAATATTTAATATATTCCTCATAAATGCGCTCAAATACTACAAAAAACATTCATTTTAATATATAAGAGAGAGCCACAAAGTACACGAGAGTGAGGCACAAAGTGCATGAGAGAAAGACACAAAGTGCACGAGAGTGAGTGAGTGAGTGAGTGAGTGAGTGAGTGAGTGAGTGAGTGAGGCACAAAGTGCATGAGAGATAGTTATCTGTATTTAACTGAGAAAAAAATATACTGCTTATGCGTATAAGAAAGTATTTTGTATATAAGAAATAAATACCATGCTGGTAAGAAATAAGCATCTTACTTGCAAAAAACTATCGTTCATAAATAAATCTCGCAAATTTGAAAAAATTCATCTTTACGAGATTTAAACTTATATCGTAATAAACTAAAGCATTTAAAACATTCTAATAGAACGATGGATTAATCCTACGAGCTACCGAACAGTTTACTATAAAAGTTTAGAACACCTCTTTAAATTACTTAACAGCAACCACACCTGCTTTAGCTACATTTGTATCTTCTCCAACAGAACCACCACTTACTCCAATAGCCCCAATTATTAAACCGTTTTTATTCTTTAATAATTCTCCACCACCAAAAATAGCTAAACCATCATTGGTTACTTCGATACCATACAAAGGTTTTCCAGGTTGCGCTGCTGCACCAAGTGCTGCTGTAGACATATTAAATTTACGAGATGTAACAGCCTTTTTTATAGCAATATCAATACTTCCAAGAAATGCACCATCCATACGAGCAAACGCCTTTAAATTACCACCTGCATCTACAATAGCTATATTCATAGGGATACCCTGTTTTTTAGCTTTTACAAGAGCTGCATCGAGCACTTTTTCTGCTTGTGCGAGTGTAATATCATTTGGCAACTGTAAACTTGAAGCATCCACAGCTACTGCTGGTAAGATAAAAGAAAAAACAAAAAAGATTGTTAAGATAGAATGTTTCATTTGAAAACTCCTTAAAAGTTATAGGTAAATAAAAATGAGTAGCTATCATCTTTTATGATAATAAGTTCCCCTTTTGAAAAGCACAAAAAATCAATCTAAGTAAAGTAAAAATATGATTTTTAGCGAGTGCTAGTCAATTTAGTTATATATCGATTTTTTAAAACTATCAAGCACTTGGATTTTTTTTATTAAAACTCTCATAATAAATCTATCCCTACTAAACACAGTAATACCAACTAAGTTTTATTCTAAAGATATATACCTGTAATTTATTGTATTTCTTATTAGAATAAAATATCCTTATTATCCCTCACTATCCCGTATTACCCCTCACTATCCCTTATTATTCTTCACTATCCCTTATTATTCTTCACTATCCCTTATTATCCCTCACTATCCCTTATTATTCTTATACTCCTCCTTATTTCTCCTTATTCCTTTCTCATTCTTTATTCTTCTTTCCTTATTTCTATTTTAAAATAGACAGAAACTATCACTTTGAAAGTGTTCTATTATGTACTTTCACTTATCTACTTTCACTATAGATTTATATCTTTTAATATTCTTAGTATTTCTATCTAATACGGCAATATATTTTATAATTGCTATTTCTATCACCAAAAAAAGGAAAAACTAGGAAAAATATGATTATTCTACCTAGTTTTTTCTATAAATATCTGTGTCATTTCTTACTTTTAGCTCTATCTATTTTTTACCTTTTTGCCAATAAAAAAAGTGAATGCCTAGAGCTGAAACAATAGGAATCTTTTTCAGTTACAATAATATGATCTAATAATTCAACATGCATTGCCTCAGAAACCTCTAAAATCCTACGAGTAAAATTAACATCTGCCTGTGATGGAAACGCTTTACCACTTGGATGGTTATGAATTAAAATCATTTTTGCTGCACTATATTCTATTGCAATGGCAAATATTTCTCGAACATAGACTGTAATTTCATCTATTGTTCCTTCTGTTACTTGTTTCCATGCTATTACTTTATTTTGATTATCAAGCAAAAGTAACCAGCATTCTTCTTTTTTTGAAGTTCCAAATCTCTTTTTTGCAGCTTCAATAACTAACTCCGCATCATTATATTCTTCCCGAAAAGCAATGTGTTCAGTTATTCTTGTGCTTATTTCTTTTTGCAATTTAAGTGACGTGAGTATAGTCTTTCCAATTCCTTTGTATTCTAATAACTGCTTATCTGTTGCATTAAAAAATCCATGTAATGAACCAAAATCTCGAAGTAAATCCTTAGCTAATGGTTTAGTATCTCGGCGAGGAATTAATTGCATGAGAAAAAGTTCTAATATTTCATAATCTGCAAGACTTTGCGTATTTTCAAGAAACCGATCTTTTACACGTTGTCTGTGCCCTTTATGACGTTCTGCTGCGTCTTTTTTAATTTGCGCTGCATCTTTTTTAGTTTGCGCTGCGTCTTTTT
>CAMQUX010000058.1 GCA_947037905.1 uncultured Desulfovibrionaceae bacterium
AATTGTCACGATATTATTTCTGCTGGAGCAGATACACTGGTATCAGGAGCAGCTCGATCCTATAGTAAGTATTCGCCCAACAGAGGGGCAAATGGACGATTTACTTCATCAGTGCAACATAAGAGCAGAGCGAAACGAAAGAGTGCTTGTAACAACGCTCACAAAAAGAATGGCAGAAGATTTATCAGAATACTTTACAGAAATGGGAATGCGCACTCGCTATTTGCATTCAGATATAGACACACTTGGACGCATGGCAATAATAGAAGATTTACGAAACGGACTGTTTGATGTATTAATTGGTATAAATCTGCTACGTGAGGGTTTAGATATTCCAGAGGTAGCACTTGTTGCGATACTTGATGCTGATAAGGAAGGTTTCCTTCGGTCAGCACGCTCACTAATACAAACATTTGGACGAGCAGCAAGAAATGTTCATGGTGAAGTGTATCTGTATGCAGATAAAATAACTCGTTCCATGGAACAGGCAATGGAGGAAACCAGTAGACGCAGAGAAGTGCAAGATTTATATAATAAAGAGCATGGTATAGAGCCACAAACCATTATTAAAAAAACGCAACAAGCGCTTAAAAATGCTGTAGAAAAATATCTCGATCCAGAGGATAAAAAAGTTAATCCAATAATAGGAATGACCAAAAAAGAGATAGAGAAGCAAATAAAAGTGTATGAAAAAGATATGCGCAAGAAAGCACAGGATTTAGATTTCGAGGAAGCCGCAAGACTTAGAGATGAAGTCGCTAAACTTCGCATGCATTATCTTCAAATATAAACAGTTCTTACAATATAAAATAGGTTTGAGTGTTTTTTAGCTATGTAGTACCTTATGCAAGACCTATGCAAGACCTATGTAATGCCTATGTAAGACCTAAAATGTTTAAATATGAATCGTATAAATAGTATAAATCATATCAATCAATACTATGTATTAAATAAATGCTAAAATGCGTATTCAGTAGATAGTAGAGTAACTTTGTAAGTTAAGGTTAAATTTAAAAATAACAAAGATGTACGGATATTAAAAATGTGAGGGCTTATAAGTGGGCACAAAGAAAATTACGAGCTATTACTGGGGGCTTAAATACCGCTTAGGAGCCTATAGTACCTTTATTATAGGAATACTCTTTCTTATTCTTATTTTTTGTTTTGGTTTCTATATCTATATGGGTGTAGAAGGTTGGAATTTTGTAGATAGTTTTTACATGATAGTAATAACAATCTCAACCTTAGGCTACGGAGAGGTGCATCCCTTATCAGATAAGGGAATGGTACTCACATCAATACTTATATTTTTCGGCATAGGTTGTTTTTTCTATTTAACAGCAGAATTTGCAAGATTTATCACAAACGGAACATTACAAGATGCATGGGTGAAAAGGAGAATGAAGAAAATGATAAATAGCTTAGAGAACCATTGTATAGTTTGCGGTTATGGTAGGCTTGGTAAAGTTGTTGTAGATGTGCTTACAGGCACAGATTTTGAAGTGGTTGTAGTGGAAAGAAATAAAGAGAAAATAAAAAGATTAGAAGAAAATCGTATATTATATTTAGACGGTGATGCGAGTCGAGATGAAATTCTTTTAGATGCAGGAATAAAATGTGCTAAATATCTTGTAATAGCTCTTGCAGATGAAACTGCAAGTGTTTACTTGTCCTTAGTAGCAAGAGAAATGAACAAAGATTTATATATAGTTGCCCATGCAAGCCAAGCAGATCATATCCCTCGTTTAAAGCTTGCAGGAGCAAATAAGGTCGTTTTACCCTATTCTTTAGGGGGTTTAAGAATGGCTCAAAATATTTTAGTACCTAATCTAGTAGATTTTTACGATTTTACACCAGAAGGGGATACAAGCATTCGCTTAGAAGAGCATACAATTCTAGCTGGCTCGAAAATTATAGGCAAAACAGTTCTAGAGCTAAATTTTTCAAAACAATATGATCTCATACTTTTCGCAATCGAAAAAGAAAATATTAAAACATTTAACCCAGCAGAAACAGAAACCGTAAGTGTTGGAGATATTTTATTTTTAATGGGCAGAACAGAAAATCAACGCAAACTAATGAAAGATTTAAAATAATAGTAGTCTTGGTGAGTGACTGTTTGTTGTAATAAAATGAATTGTTTCCTCTAATAAACTATTTATTGCAAAATAATCATCTAAAATAAGTAATCCTTTAAAAATTATTTCTAGGAAAATATAATGAAGAGTTATTTTAAATAAAAACTACTCAGAGTAAAAAAATAGTAAGAAATATAAGATAGTAGGAAGTAGACTCGTATGTCCGTAGAGAAAAAACAAACAGTAGAGCCAAACCAAATTGTAAGCTCAAAAAATACTGATACTATAAAAGAGAGAATGAGTGAGCTCGCAGAAATATTAGGTGAGCATAATAGAAATTACTATACACTTGATACTCCAACAATAAGTGATGCAGAGTATGATGCACTCTTTAGAGAACTTGTAGCTCTTGAAAAAGAATACCCAGAGCTTATAAGTTCAAATTCTCCAAGTAAGCAAGTAGGAGCAGGGTTAATAAACGACTTCTCCACCTACACGCATACGCATAAAATGTATTCCTTAGATAATGCCATGAGCACAGAAGATTTAGAGCAGTTTCATGACCGTATATGCAAAGAATTTAAAAAAACGAGCAGTATTGAAACTACTAGCGCCAGAAAAGAAAATAGCGACAGAGATGAATCGAGCGATAGAGACGAATCGAGCGATAGAGACGAATCGAGTGACAGAGATGAATCGAAAGCCAGAGACGAAAATAGAGAACAATCAAGTATTATAAGCTACTGGGCAGAGCCAAAAATGGACGGCTTAGCACTAGAGGTGGTATACGAAGATGGTAAACTACTACTTGCTGCAACACGAGGAGATGGTGAGAAAGGCGAGCTTGTAACAGAAAATGTACGAACCATTAAAAATGTTCCACATACATTAACTCTTCCAGAAGGAATAAAGCCTCCAAAGCGTCTAGAAGTTCGAGGCGAGGTAGTAATAGCACGTGAGGACTTTTTTCTGCTAAATAGCAGACAAAGAGAGCAAGGTAATAAAGTATTCGCAAACGCCAGAAACGCAGCCGCTGGTTCACTACGTCAGTTAGATTCAAAAATAGTAGCAACACGCCCTTTGCAGTTTATAGCGTACGGGGTAGGTGAGTATAGCCAAGTAGAGAAAAGCTCAACACAAGAAGATATAATTAAAAGCCTAGCGCAGTTTGGTTTTACAATAGCACCAGATGTACGCCTTTGTAAAAATATTGCAGAGGTAAAAGAGCAGTACGAGAAAATCTTATCTAAACGAGAATCTTTTTCCTTTGAAATAGATGGTATGGTTATAAAGTTAAATAATATAGAGCTTCAAGAGGCGCTAGGTTATACTTCAAGAGCTCCACGCTTTGCACTCGCGCTTAAATTTCCAGCAGAGCAGGTAGAAACAAAACTCTTAAATATAGTTATTCAAGTGGGTAGAACAGGTGTGCTTACACCAGTTGCAGAGCTTTTACCTGTGCGTGTTGGCGGAGTAGAAGTTTCAAGAGCAACGCTTCATAATAGAGAAGAGATTTTAGCAAAAGATATCCGTGAGGGTGATACAGTTATTATCCAGCGAGCAGGAGATGTTATACCGCAAGTTGTGCGTGTTGTAATAGATGAGAGAGACGAGCGCTCAGAGGTATTTTCTTTTCCAGAAACCTGCCCAGTCTGTGATAGCAAAGTAGTACAAGAAGAAGGTGCGGTTGCTATTAGATGTATAAACCCGAGCTGTCCAGCAATTCTAGCAGAATGGCTCTATTATTTTGTTTCAAAGGCAGGTTTAGATATTCAAGGACTAGGGAAAAGATTTATAGAAAAACTCGTGCAAGACGGGGAGTTAAAATCTCCTATAGATATTTTTCTCTTAACAAAAACACGGCTTTTATCTTTTGAGGGCATGGGCGCTAAATCAGCAGATAATTTATTAGACGCATTACGTGATGCAAAAGAAAATGTACATCTTGCAAAATTTATAAGCGCACTCGGTATTCGCCATGTAGGCGCACAGACTGCAAAATCTTTAGCAAAATATTTTAAGAGCTTGTCAGTGTTATCGCTTGCAAAAATAGATGATTTGCGAGAAGTTGCAGATGTTGGCGAAGAGGTCGCAAAATCTATAGTGGTTTTTTTCTCTCTTCCAGAAAATATATCGCTTCTTGAGCAGTTTAAAGAAATAGGACTCTATCCTAAGGATTTACAAACAGAGCAAACAGAAGAGAAGTTATTAACGGGCAAGAAATTTTTATTCACAGGCACACTGCCTATATCACGAGATAAAGCAGGAGCAATGGTTGAAGCACTCGGTGCAGAGTTATTATCGGGTGTTTCTAAAAATTTAGACTATCTTGTAATAGGCGAAAAAGCAGGCTCAAAAGAGGAAAAAGCAAGAAAACTCGGTATAAATATCATAAACTATGAAGAATTTTTACAGTTGTTAGAAGAACCTTCACAAGATGAACGCCCACAAGATGAAAGTTCACATAAAGTGAGTTTGCTAGACAAAAGTTTGCAAGAAGAGAGTTTACAAGAAGAGATAAATGTGGATAAAATAACTCAGCTAGAAAAAACAGATGAAACTCAGCTAGAAAAAACAGATGAAAGTCAGATGGAAAAAACAGACGAGAGTCTGCAAGAGAAAACAGACAAGAAAACAGAAGAGAATATAGAAGAGAAAGCAGAAGAAAAAATATCGAAAAAAGCAGCGCAGTTTTCTCTTTTCAAAAATTAGTGTACGATAAAATAATTAAAGTATATAAAACAAGTAAAGACTATAATTAAGAGGATACTGAGATGGTAACAGGAATAATTATAACAGGTGCAGCCGGTAGAATGGGTAAAATGCTTACAGAAATAGCAATAAACTCTAGCGATTATGAACTACAAGGATTAGTTGAAAAAAATAAGGACGCAGCCCTTAGAGTTGCAAGCAATTGTTTTGTTTCTGAATCATTAGAAGAAGTAGTAGAGAAATGCCCAGATGCGGTAATAGTCGATTTCACAAGCCCGCAAGGAACACTCGAGCATGCAGAAATTGCAGCAAAGAACAAGAATCCTTTGGTAATAGGCACAACAGGGCTTACAGTAAAGGAAATGGAACAGTTAAACGAATTTGCAACAAAAACGCCACTATTTTGGGCTCCTAATATGAGCGTGGGGATAAATGTACTCTTACAAACAATCCCAGAGCTTGTGAAAAAATTAGGCACAGGGTACGATATAGAAATAAGTGAAATTCATCATAATAAAAAAGTAGATGCTCCAAGTGGAACAGCGTTAAAATTAGCAGATAGTTTAGCAAATGCACGAAATTTAGACTACGAGACAGTAAAAAAGCATTGCCGAGATGGAATAGTAGGTGCACGAACAAAAGATGAAATAGGCGTGCAAACAATACGAGGTGGTGATGTAGTGGGGGATCATACAATATATTTCTTAGGAACAGGTGAGCGCTTAGAAATAACCCACAGAGCACATTCCAGAGAAACCTTTGCAGTTGGAGCATTGCGAGCAGCCGCATGGTTAAGAGGCAAACCAGCAGGAAGATTATATGGCATGATGGATATGTTAGGATAAAAATAAACGCTAGTGCTGATAATTTATTGCAACGCAGGTTTTCTATTTTAGCTATTTAAAATAAAAGACTTATAAGATTTTATAAGTTCTGTTTATATTAGTTAAAACATCTTTTTAGTATTTTATTTTTTAAGATAAAATTTAAACGGGAATTAATATAAAATATGTCTGTTATGATAATAATCCCTCTAATATGACGATATAGTATTAGGAAAAACTATAAAATAATAGTTTTATTATAAAAGTGATGTGAAGACATCACTTTTATTTTTTTAATATAATGATATAACAAGAAAAAGTTTTATTCATAAATCGATATTTCTTTTTTTTTGATTTAAGATGCGTATAATATTAGATATATTTTTTCTTAGTTGTAAATGCGAATTAAAGTGTTATTTTTTTTAAAAAAATTCTTCAATGGTTTGACGTAAAGCACTGAAATTATGTCTAAAAAAATATTTCTTTTATTTATTTTGCTTAAAATTATTGTTGACAAAGCGTGTAGCCAAGTAAAAATAATCTATGGTTTGAAAATCATAGATTATTTTTGTTTTGAGAAAAAATAGTACTTTTTCTTGTATAAATCTATAAATTTGGTATAAGAGTAAATGGAATTTTGATGAAGCAAGGAGAACGGTATGGGTGTTAAAAAATTACAAGTAAAATTAATAAGTCATACTGAAAATCCATTAGCATTAATTTATTCAGCTTTTCGCCAATGTTATTTTAGTGGTTATGCTGGCGATTTAGTAGCGGACATAGAAAGTGCTAAAATAACTGAAGAGGTACAAAGAAATTTAATATCCTCAGTTTTAGCTTCAGGGCACGATAGCCCAGTTGAGCACGTATCTTTTTCTTTTGCAGTAGAAGGTATATCACGAGCCTGTTCGCATCAGTTAGTTCGTCACCGTTTAGCCTCCTACTCACAACAAAGTCAGCGCTACTGTGCAGAGAGTGAAAATTTCGATTTTATTATGCCTCCAGAAATAGCAAAAGATGAAGAGCTAAAAGAAAAGTATCTTTTGGCTATGAAACAAGCAGGACAGGCGTATGTGGTTTTGAAAGACTTATTAATTACTAAAGTCGGCGAATCAAAAGCAAAAGAAGATGCACGTTTTGTGCTTCCAAATGCAGCTGAGACAAAAATAGTACTAACAATGAACTGTAGAACATTACTGCATTTCTTTAGCCTTCGTTCTTGTAAAAGAGCACAGTGGGAAATTAGAGCCATGTCAGATGAAATGCTTGCAATTTGTAAAAGTGTTATTCCAGTGCTGTTTGAGAAAGCAGGGGCAAAGTGTGAGCTTTTAGGATACTGCCCAGAGACAGAAAAATTCTGTTGTGGACGTTATAAAACAAAAGATAATTTACTTAAAAAATAGATATATTGATTGGTATTATTTGGGTTTAGATGAACTAATAGAGATTTTTTAAGGATTTTATGAACAACGTAGCAAAAAGTATCAAAGAAGAATTAGAGCGAACCCTCGATAAAGGCACCTGTACAGTATGGGTTAATCCTTTATCTATTGAGCTTACAGATAAGAAGCTTTCTCTTTTTGCGCCTAATGCTTTTGTTGCCAAATGGGTAGAAGAGCGTTTATTTTACGCTATTCAAAATGCTGCGCAAAAGATTCTTGGTTTTTTACCAGAAATCGAAATAGGTGTTTCTTCTTCAGTCTCATCAGAACAAAATCTGAGCATATCTGCCATGAGTGAAAACAGCACACTATCACAAGTAAATTTACTCGCACAAACTACCTTACAAACAAATTCAAATACACACACACATTCAAATACACAAATAAATTTTCAAACAAGTTCAAACACACATACACGTTCTTTTCCATATACACCTGTGAAATCGCATGCAAGTTCATTTGCTGTGGCTGAAAAAGATTTTAATCTTACAAACGGATCTGATCCTGTAATGCGTCACGCAGGGCTACCGTCAGTTGGAACAACGCCACTGCGCCTTTTAAATAACTGGCAATTTGCCTTTGAAGATTTTATTATTGGAAACTCTAATGAATTAGCATGTGCAGCGTCTCGTTCTCTTTGTACTACAAACACATTTACGGACTGTTTATTCCTTCATTCTTCCCCAGGACTTGGAAAAACGCATCTGCTCCATTCTATTGGGAAAACCATGAGTATGGAAGCGAATAAAGATGTTAATATCGCATGCTTAACTGCAGAAGAATTTTTCTCACGCTATGTTCTTTCTCTTCGTTCAGGCGAAATAGATCGTTTTAAATCGCAGTTTCGAGAAGGGATAGATGTTCTTTTACTTAAAGATATC
>CAMQUX010000059.1 GCA_947037905.1 uncultured Desulfovibrionaceae bacterium
CTATTTTTGTCGCGCAAAGAAAAGAACTAAGTAAAATGCAAAAAAAACAACTCTATCCTATCCTACTCCTTCTTTTTTTCCTCATAACACTTTTTACTAAGCAAATAAGTTATGCAGAAAATAACAAAACTATTATCCTTGAAGATCAAGCAAAAAATGATGAAGCATCCACACAAATAAAACTTGCACTACGCTATATTAAAGGTGAAGAAGTAGAAAAAGATCTAATAAAAGCACATGAGCTTTTAAACCTTGCAGCAAAGCAAAATTCAGCAGAAGCACAATTTATATTAGGACTCCTATATGCAGATGGCTATGGAGTGGAACAAAGCTATAAAACAGCCATCAACTGGCTAAATAAAGCAGCAGCGCAAAATTCTGTGAAAGCTTTATATTCACTAGGATTATTATATAATGCAGGAGAGGGAGTTTTACTAAACCCTAAAGAAGCTTTTAGACAATTTGAAAAAGCGGCCAAACTTAACTTCGGAGCAGCACAGCTTGAGCTTGGTAAAATGTACCTAAATGAAATAGGAATCCCAAGAGATTTAATTAAAGCGTATGCTTGGTTAACTCTTGCTGAAAAAAATAATATGGAAAAGGCTTCCTCATTAAAAGAGGAAGCTGAAGAAAAACTTTCACAAAAAGACTTGGAACGAGCAAAAAAACTCAGCCAAAAATACACCACTGCATATGCAAACTCTTGATAATAAAACCTATTTTTTCTTTTCTTTAGCTCAAAAAAGCTAATCCAAATTCTATTTTTATCATCTAACTCAATATACTATTTTACATTCATCTAGTAGCCCTTCTTTATTTTTTATTATTATCCATCTCTATATTAATCTATGCTCTACTATTATAAAAAAAGACCTTTTTTTTGAACTCATTATTTTTTTAAAAAACACTCAATAGTTTCAATAAAAAAACTTGTTTTTAGTATTGAAATATAGTATTTATTAAGAAAGGGATTTTTATGAACAAACTTATTTTTTCTATTTTAACAATATCTATCTCACTTAGCTCACATGTTGCTTTAGCTATGTATCGACCACTTGCGCCTAACAATAACTCTGTAGCACAAGTACCTCGAAATAATTATGTACCTCAAGCTCCAAGTAATAATGCTATAGCGCAAATACCTAACAATAATTATGTAGTGCAAGCTCCTAATAATATTTATGCACCTCAAGCTCCTAGCAATAATTATGAACAGCTCCCAGTCGCAAATAACCCACGAGCACAATTTGACTTAGCTAGCAGATACTATCTTGGAAATGGAGTTTCTAAAAATTATGCACAAGCAGCTTTTTGGTTTGAAAAATCAGCCCAAAATGGTTTGGTTGATGCACAATTTCAACTTGGGAATATGCTGGTTTTAGGGTTTGGAATACCACGCAATATCTCAATTGGAACAAAGTGGCTAGAACGTGCTGCAACTAATGGCTCTGCAGAAGCTCAATTTTTACTTGGGCGCATGTATTTAGAAGGAAAACTTGTTAAAGCAAATTACCGACAAGCTGTACATTTTCTCGAAAATGCTGCACTTCAAGGACATACCAGTGCGTATTTTCATCTAGGATTTATGCATCATGTTGGATTTGGATACCCTATAGACTATCAAAAAGCAGTTGTTTTTTATGAATATGCAGCTAACAAAGGCTACACTGATGCTATTATTACTCTTGGCGAAATGTATCTAAAAGGTCAAGGAGTACCCCAAAATTATGGCAAAGCAGTAGAATGGATTGCAAAAGCTGCAAAACTTGGCAATCCACTTGCACAGTATAATCTAAGTACTCTTCATTTTAATGGATACGGAGTTCCTCAAGATTTTATTAAAGCTTATGCATGGGCAGCGGTGCTTGCAATTTCTGGAAATGACAAAGAGTCTAGATTGTTACGTGATGCTTCTGCTAAACAGCTTAGCCCTGAGCAACTAGAAAATGCGCAGCAACTTGCAGAGCAGTATTATAAAAGATATGCAACACATAACGTTAATTATGCCTACTAATTCAGCGTAAGGTTCAATATAAATTTCAATATAAACATTGAACCTTGCTAGATATAAAATTGTACTCTATCCTCTTTCAATATATTTCTTATTAAAAATATTTCTAAATATTTTATAATACTGCCTTATTCTATGAACAAACCTCTTGTTCATAGATAAATTCCCTTAATTTAGTTACTTTCAAACTAATTCCACAATTTCAACTACTCTCTATACTATCCAATTATTAAAAATATTGCTCAAAAACTAAAGAATTTTCTATTAAACCCGATAAAATATGAAACTTCTCTAAACACATAACTAGCGATACTATTTGGCGACCTGTCTCTGAACTGCTAGTTTAACTAATTAGTCACAAATTTTCTATGTCTATAATTTATTTATAATATTGTTTTGTTTATTTTGTTTTTTACTTTCTCAAATAGCTCTAAAGGACTTTTTATGAAACAAATTCATCTGATAATTTTTTTATTACTCATTCTCATTAATATGCTTACAGCTTGTTCTTCTAGTTCTTCTGAAGAGTCTGCTCAAGTAATAAATACTATCCCTGCCGCCAGAGCAGCAGAAATAAACTATACGAATCTTAGTTTACAGCAGCTTACAAAACTTGCTGATGAGAATGATTTACAAGCACAAGTATACCTTGGTTCTCTCTACTTTACTGGTTCCAAAACACTAAAAGCAGATCCTATTAGAGCTTTTTTTTGGACAAAAAAAGCAGCAGAACAAAACCACACGGGTGCAGAATTTGGTCTTGGGCTTATGTATCAAAAAGGTCTTGGCACAAAAAAAGATTCTGATGAAGCAATGGTTTGGTATCAAAAGGCTGCAGAAAAAAATCATGTAAAAGCGCAATATAGCCTTGGTCTTTTATATGAGCAAAAAGAAAATAACCAAGAAAATAAAGACGCAACGCTCCTTTGGCTTAAAAAAGCAGCAGAGCAAGACTATATTCCTGCACAATTTCATTTAGCAAAACTTTATCAAACTGGCGACTACCTTGAGCAAGATTATTTACAAGCTTTTTCATGGATGAAAAAAGCAAGTGATAAAGGACATATACAAGCACAGTTTGAACTTGGACTTTTGTATCAGAATGGGCTAGGTGCAGAGGCAAATAATAATCAAGCAGTAAAATATTTCACAAAATCTGCAGAAAAAGGATATCTTCCTGCACAATTTCATCTAGCAAAAATATATAGAGATGGAATAAATGCTGAACCAAATGCAAAAAAAGCATTTAGTTGGATGGAACAAGCAGCACTTCAAGGCTTACTCTCCGCACAACTGGAATTAGCAGATATGTATTATAACGGACATGGAACAGCTAAAAATATTCCTCAAGCAAACCTCTGGTATCAAACAGCGACTAAAGCTCTTCAAGAGCATGCACTAAAAGGTGATGTAAAATCACAATACGACTTAGCAAATATATATCTAAAAGGACTAGGAACGCCTAAAAAACCTACACAAGGAATCTCTTGGCTAAAAAAAGCAGCAGAAAAAAATTATGATGAAGCGCAACTTCAACTAGCAAATATCTATAACAGCGGGCAATACGAACCAAGAGATGAAAAAAATGCTATCATTTGGTATCAAAAAGTCGCTGAAAAAAATATCTTACCCGCACAAATTGCCTTAGCTGATATTTATTATAAAGGCGATGAGCATCTGCAAAATCATTCAAAAGCAGCAAAATTATATGAAAAAGCAGCTTTACAAGAAGATGTTTATTCGCAAGTAACTTTGGGAAATATGTACTATAATGGACATGGAGTTAATTGGAATTTTGCACGAGCCATGGATTGGTATGAAAAAGCCGCACAGCAAGAAGATCCTAAAGCACAATTTAGCCTTGCACAGATGTATTATGAGGGACAAGGCACTAGCAAAAATTATAAAGTAGCTGCGTTTTGGTATGAAAAAGCTGCACAGCAAGGTACTATAGCTGCACAAGTAAAATTTGCAGAAATGCTTCATGTAGGGCAAGGCATACAACAAAACTTTTCAAAAGCATTACAGCAATACGAGAAAGCTGCAAAAAATGGTAATATTACCGCTCAATATAAACTAGCTACTATTTACTATACAGGAAATGATACAAAACAAGATATGCCTAAGGCTGCACAGTGGTACAAAAAAGCAGCAGAGCAAGGTCATGCCGATGCGCAGTTTTCTGTAGCAAAAATGTATCAAATTGGTCAAGGCGTTGAAATGAATAAAAACCTTGCTTTCACTTGGTACCAAAAAGCAGCGTTACAAAATATTCCAGACGCACAGTACTCTCTAGCTAATATGTATTTAACTGGCGAAGGTACAGAAAAGAACTTACTAGAAGCATTTGCATGGGCTCAAAAAGCAAGTGAACTAGAACTTCCAGAGGCAAATTTACTACTAGCTTCCCTATATTATAATGGTTCTGGAATCCCTCAAAATCACAAAAAAGCATTAGATAATTTTGAAAAAGCAGCTAAACAAGGCTTGCCAGAAGCAAAACTACAACTTGGTTTAATGTATGAAAAAGGTGAAGGAATACCGCAAAACTATCAAAAAGCAGCATTTTGGTATGAAAAAGCCGCGCAAAAAGGTCTTCTTACCGCACAATTTATACTCAGTAATGTATATTATGTCGGACAAGGAAAAACACAAGATTTACTAAAAGCATATGCTTGGGCATCTGTTGTAAGTACTATTGACTCTGACCCTAAATATACAACATTTAGAAATACAGTAGCTGCTTCCTTTGACTCTTCTGATTTAGAAAAAGCGCAAACATTAGCTGCTGACTATTTTGAAAAATATGTAAAATAATTCCTTTTGGATACACTATGAAAAAAATACTTTCATTCGTCCTATTTGTAATAAGTGTTTTTGCTGCACAATCTCTTTTTGCAGCACCCCTTACAAAAGGAGAACTACAAAAAATTCGAACACTTGCGATTTCAGATGATCCCTATGCTCAAATCCAATTAGCAGAAGCCTATAAAACGGGTAATGGCATAGCAAAAGATTTAGAAATGACAGCTAAATGGTATGAAGCGGCTGCAAGACACGCTGTCCCTGAAGCTGAATTTCAAGTAGCACAAATCTATCACTACGGATTAGGTGTTGAAAAAAATTTTACTAAAGCTCTTTTTAATTATAAAAGCGCCGCAGGGCAAAATCATTTAGCCTCACAATTATATTTAGCAAACAGTTACTATACTGGTACTGCAGATATTGCACAAAATAAAGCAGAAGCTTTCATCTGGAGTAAAGAAGGTGCAGATAATAATAGTGTAGAAGCACAGCTCCTACTTGCAAAAATCTATATTGATGGTGTTGGAATAAAAAAAGATGATGCAAAGGCTTTTACATTAATCTTAAATCTTGCCGAAAAAAATAACATAGAAGGGCAAATTCAAACTGCTTATATGTATGAAAAAGGAATTGGAACCAAAAAAAATCCAAAAAAAGCTTTTGAATGGATTCAAAAAGCAAGTGCTCAAAATTCACCAGAAGCAAAATTTATATTAGCAAATTATTACTATCAAGGCTTTGGAATTAAGAAAGATCAAGCAAAAGCTTTTTCACTTTTTCAAGAGTTAGAAAAAGATAGTTTACCTGATGTAATGTTACAACTAGCACTCATGTACCAAAAAGGCGAAGGTACTAAAATAGATCATAATCAGGCACTTTTACTTTTTACTCAACTAGCAGAAACGAATCCAATCGCACAAGCAAGTCTTGGTAAATATTACTCTGAAGGGAAAATAATTCCAAAACATAATGCAAAAGCATTTACGCATTACAAAGCTGCAGCTGAAAATGGTAATGTTGAAGCACAGTTTGCTTTAGGACAGATGTATGAAAAAGGAATTGGTACTGAACAAAATCTAGCTGAAGCAACAAAATGGTATTCTAAAATAGCACACTTAAATTACCCTTCAGCGCAACTTTTTTTGGCAAATACACTTTACAAAGAAAATAAAGAACCAGCAGAAAATTACAAAAAAGCTTTTGCTTTTTACGAAAAAACAGCGAGTAAAAATTCTCCAGATGCACAGCTAAAACTTGGGAATATGTACTATAATGGACATGGAACTAAAAAAGATTATACTAAAGCTTTAGAATTTTACGAAAAATCTGCTAAGCAAAATAATGCAAAAGCACAATTTGAACTAGCAAATATGTACTATCAAGGGCTTGGAACCGATAAAGATTATACAAAAGCAATTACTTGGTATGAAAAAGCAGCTGAACAGGATTTATTGCAAGCACAGCTTAAGTTAGGATTAATTTTCGAAAATGGTGAAGGTGTACAAAGAAATTACATTAAAGCTTTTGAATTTTATAAAAAAGCAGCTGAACAAAATTCTGCAAAAGCACAAACTCAACTTGCACTCTTATACAAAAATGCAAAAGGAACACCACAAGATGAATACAAAGCATTTACATGGTTTCAAAAAGCAGCAGAACAGAGTTTTGTAGAGGCAGAGTACCATCTTGGTAATATGTATTATCTTGGGCTTGGAACAGATAAAAACTATAAAGAAGCCTTTGTTTGGATGCAAAAAGCAGCAATGCAAAGTGTTGCAGAAGCTCAATATACCTTAGGTTTTATGTATGCTAACGGACAAGGAACCGATATGGATTTAAAAGAGGCTTATGCATGGCTTAGTACTGCAGCGACAATTGATCCAAATTTACAAAATCCGCTACAAACTAAACTTGAAAAAATATTCAGTTTTGCAGAGCTCACAGAAGCACAGAATCTTGCTGGCTTATATTACGAAAAATATAAACCAAAAGTTTAATTATTTAAAAAACTTATATCTAAAAATATAAATTTAACAAAACTAGCATAAAAAGGTTTGTCTCTAAATATGAGACAAACCTTTTTATTATTTCAATCTATATAAAAAAGAATTCACTATTTACTCATCAAAAATTCTATTTTTTAAATAATGCAAGATACACCTTATTTCCATTTAAAACTTGCGTAAGTAACATCTTTCAAATATCTTTATTAAATGAACGCGCAGTTATATCTTGTCCCTAAACTAGGTCTCCATAGACAATCTCTTATTATAAAAAAAAGTCGTTTTATAGTTTCCATCAGTCGTGCAAAAAATCCAAAAGAAGCAAGGGATTGGATTAAAACAATCCAAGAAGAATTTTCATCTGCCACACATAACTGTTGGGCATACCAATGTGGTGCAGCAAAAAGCAATACTCAAATAGGATTAAGTGATGATGGGGAGCCACATGGCACAGCAGGAAGACCAATTTTAAACACACTTCTCCATGCAGAACTAGGTGAAATTGCACTTGTTGTTACAAGATTTTTTGGAGGCGTTAAACTTGGTACTGGAGGGCTTGTAAAAGCATATACAGAGCTTGCAAAATTAGGCTTAAACGAATTAGAGACTGAATATGTTTCTTACTATAAGAACTATCATATTTCATTTAATTATCAAGAAATTCAATCTGTTAAGTATTTATGTCTTGAATCTAATATAATGATTATACATGAAAATTTTGATGAGAATATATCTTTTACAATCGCACTGGACGAAAAAGATAAAGATTTTTTTCATGAAAAATTTCTCTCTATAACTAATGGTAAGGGAATATTTACACCCTCTCTATCTTAAAATATTCTTATTCTTTACTAAAAAATGTAGCTATACTATTTTAGATACAGCATATTTTAAGCACAGTATATTTCAAAATATTAATGAAATACCTATAAATTTAAAAGAAAATGTCTCTTTAGTTTCTAAAAAAATAAACCAGTTTTAACAATCCCCTGCTCTAGTTAAAAAATCAAAACCTGAATAAATAAAAGAATACAGAGTATAAAGAAAAGAGACAGAATTGCTTCTATCTCTTTTTTGTCTCCTAAATAACGCA
>CAMQUX010000060.1 GCA_947037905.1 uncultured Desulfovibrionaceae bacterium
GTGCTTGTCACACGTGATATTTTTCTTTTTGCTCGTGAATATCAGCAAATTTTTTATCAAAATAAACAAGGCAAGCGAGAATGCCTAAAAATTTCTTGGTAGCTGTATAAAAACAGATATACTCCAAAATAAAAAAAGATAGAAAATATAAAGATAATATAAAGAATCTCTTTATATTTTATTTTAACGCTAGCTACATATATAAAGAAAAATACATCTATATTTGTGCCAAAAATGTACGTGATATAGCTAAAAAAATTTTACGCAATAGTATTAAAAAAACAAGCTATGAAACTGTGTAAAATAAATTAAAAACTTTTTAGAATAAAATTTTATACTATTTTTTTTAATAAATATTCTTTATAATTTCAAATATTTAGACTATCATTAAACTACATATTAAAAGAGATTCTTTTTATAAAAAGAATCTCTTACTGAAACAATTACTATTTTTTATTTATATTGCTTTAAAAAAGTCCTAACCTAAAGGGTTCATTTGAGCATGCGACCAACTGTAGCTATCCCTACCCATAATGCAACCTTCATCATCAAAAAAATCTTTCAGAATATCTAATTCAATGTGACTTAAAAGCCATTCATCTCTCTCATTTCTCCATCTTTCAAAAAAAGCTCTCTCATCAAAAAAAACATTATTTTTTCTACATGCAGAACGCCTTGCTGCCATTATGCTATTTATAGATACACAGTCCTCATCGCCACAAGTAACTTGACGAATGTCTGTTGGAATAAACGCTCTATTACAACATTTGCACTGTTTAGGATTATACATAAGCAACCTCTCGAATTGTTAGGGTTACTTTTTGGCTTGTAAGTGCTTCATAGACTTTCTGCGTAAATGCTTTTGTTGTTTTTGCAGAATTAAGCACAGCAGGTTTAGACTCAAGCTCGCCAAAGCTTGCGCCTAAAAGAATACAACCGTTTGTGTCTGCAGCAGTGTTGCCTGAATGAATAAGAATAAATTCTCGGTTTGGCACATTCTCCACAAGAAGCGACTGCCCAAAACGAGGAGAATCCCACGCTACGAGAGAATATGTTCCTACAGGTATGCAAGAAATATTTTTTCGGTTATCTTGCCACGAAAGTTCTAAAAATACGCATTCGTTTTTCCCGTTCACACGAACAACACCCCTTGTTGCTTGTTCGGTTTCCTCTGTTCTGTAAAGTACGATTTCCATAAATATTATCCCTTTTAGGCACTCACAAACTTTTAAAGGATATTTATTACGAACCCTTTTTACTTAGTTTGCTGAGAGATAAACAAATAAATATCCTCTTTTTTCCAGACAGTTATCTTAGCTGATAGCTTAATTTGTTTTGGAGCACGCCCAGATTTTACCCAAGACCACCATGTTGACCTTCCAATTGGAATAAGCTCAAGTACATCTCCAATCCTCAAAAAACCCTGCGATGCATTATTTTTCTTCATACCCCTCCCTTCACTACAGTTAAATAGTATTAATTAACCCCTCAATTAGACCGCCCATTAAAATAAAATCAGTTATTCTATACTAAAAATATCCTATTATGGGATATTAACTATTATTCACAAAGAATAGCTATGTCAATATATTCAGGAGCTAATCAACTTGAATTATACTATACTAACCACTAAAAGTACCATCTCGATAAAATAAATATGCAATTAAATTGATTGCTCTATTTTTAATTATCTATGATTGAATATTTATTTATCTTGAGTTTTTGCAAATGATTGGCTACATAGGAAACAAGAGAATGTGAAAGGGAGAAAAATATGATATTTCAAGCACGTAAAAGCCCTAAAGAAAATGCGGTGATGGATCATCGTCTTAATATAGCGAAAGAATGCTATCTGGGTGGTAAGATAAAAGTTGTAACAACTGACACTATGCCTGATAGAGAGATTCAGGGAACTTTTGGAGTTCTTGCTTGTAGAGGGTATAATTTCGATAACGCATTTTATGGGCTTATTGCGCAGGCTCTTGATGTAAATGCAGATGCTATTCTTGCGTACAGAGAAAATGTAGCCTTTCACCCTGAAGGGGAGCGGTTTTATTCTTGCTATGGCACAGCTGTTCGCTTAAAGAAAAACTAAAAGCCTAGAAGTAGAGAGTAGAAGCGTAGAAGAATAGACGTAGAGAGTAGAAATAGTCAGAATAATATTTAATGGCTAGCTAGAAATATATTTCAGACTGCTAGCTTAAAAAGCGTAGACTTAAACAGATTGGGTAGCTTAGACTAATTAACTAAGCTAGTTAGATTTAATAGATGGCTAGACTTGATAAACTGTATAAAATTGACAGGTTAAGCTAAGGTAGATAAATAAGCAGGCTGTGCATAAATACGCTCTTTGCACAAAATATAAGAACATATGGTGTGCGAGTGTGCAGATAATATGTAAATTATGAGCAAGAACGAGTAGACGTAAAATGAATGACACCTGAGAGTGCATAAAAAAAGAGATGCTTAAAGCATCTCTTTTTTTATATATTATTTTTTATTAAATATTATTTAATAAAGATAAGTCCTACAAGGAAGAACACAGGAAGTAACATAGCAGACCAAGCCATATAGCCAAAGAAACTTGGCATTTTTACACCTTGATTTTCTGCAATGGAACGAACCATGAAGTTTGGAGCGTTACCAATATAAGTATTAGCACCCATGAACACAGCACCACAACTAATAGCAAGAAGAGTTGGAGCCATATCTGTCATAAGGCGAGTAATATTTGCCATATCAGACATATCGCCCGCAGCAGTACTAAAGAATACTAAATAAGTAGGTGCGTTATCTAAGAAACTAGAAAGAAGTCCTGTTATCCAGAAATACATAAGGTTTACAGGCTCCCCTTCTGGAGTACTTACTAAAGACACAATACTTGCTAAAGCACCATTTTCGCCAGCTTGAAGAATTTTTAAAGCTGGAATCATAGTAACAAATATTCCAAAGAACAATTTGCCAACTTCAGCAATAGGTTCCCATTCGAAACCATTTAGTTTACGGCTTTCACTGCTTGTGAACTTAATAGAAAGTCCTGCACAAATAAGAAGTAATACTAAACGAGTAGCTTCGTTTGCATATAAAGGAACATGATAGATAGATAAAAGCACAGGAGCATTTTCCCAAATAGAAGCACCAACAGCTGCATTTGCATCTGGTTTCCAAATACCACTTAAAACAACTGCTCCAATTATTCCTAAAAGGAAAAGGAAATTGATAGAACCTTCTAAACCTAAAGCTTCAGTGCTTTTAGTTGCAGGTACTGGTTTTCCTTCTTTTTTATAAAGAAATGTATCAATAGCAAAGTAGAGTATGAAAAGTGTAGTAAGTGCAAAAAGCATTGGCAAGAACATATGTTCTAAAGTCCAGAAAAAGCTAACACCTTTTAGAAATCCTAAGAAAAGAGGCGGATCTCCAAGAGGAGTAAGTGAACCACCAATATTTGCAACAGTGAAAATAAAGAATACAACTGTATGTACTTTATATTGACGGTGCTCGTTTGCACGAAGAAGTGGGCGAATAAGTAACATAGCAGCACCAGTTGTACCCATCCAGCTAGCAAGGATTGAACCTACTATAAGAATAAGAACGTTCACAACAGGTGTTCCAACTAAAGAACCTTTTAAGCGAATTCCGCCAGAAACAACGAAAAGCGCAAAAAGCAAAATTAGGAAAGGAACATAATCTGCTACTATAATATGTACAAATTCGTAAGCAGAAATTGATAAGCCATAAACAGCAATAAAAGGAATAATAAATATAGCTGCCCACATTACAGAAACTTTTCCATAATGATGATGCCAAAAATGTGGCACGCAAATAGGTCCAAGCGCTATAGATAGAAGCATTCCTACAAATGGAATAATCCAAAATGCACTAATATCTGCACCGTTTATGTACCATGCATCGCCAACATGCGCAGCCGCTAAAGCTGTATCTGGCATTATAGCAAACAGTACAAAAAGCAAAAAGAAAGGTAAAATACTTAACACACGATTCATTTGTTCCTCCTAATAATAACTTATGACAAGGGGTACCTGATCCCCATAATTACCCAAAAAAAGACTCATAAGTTTAAAAAATATGCTGTACGATATACAGGTGCAAAAAGAAAATCAAGCTTTTTCGATTTTTACGTGAAAAAATACATTTTTTGCATAGAATATTCTCATTAATCTTATTTAGAAATATTCTATTTTCATACATTTTATTTTTGAATATTTTACTTGTACTATTTTATTTATTCCTATTTTACGACTAATAAAAAAGACCCCACGTAAAATAGTGAGGTCTTCTTATTCTATTAGCTGCTTAAGGTATTTATTGTTTAACTAAAATATATATCTTATAGCTAAGGACTTGTATCGCTAACTAAAATAGCTATCTTGCGATTACGATATTTAGCGTTATAAAATACTTATCATTATAGGATACTTATCATTATAGGATACTATCTATTCTTATCCTAAAAGAATCTTACGAGCAATTTCATCTTTCACATCAGTGATAAATGGAACTTTTGTTTCACGTTCTGTTTCTCTGTTTGCTGAGTAAATATCTGCACGAGAAATGGACCCAACATCAAACTTTCTAGCACCTGCCATAAGCTGTTGTAAGCCTGCTCCAACTTTGTCCATCATTGTCCACATAGCAATAGCACCATAAGGAATGTTTTCCATTTCTTTTGCACCACCAACATGCTCTTTTAATGAATGGTAGCCTGCAAATATTTCTGAAGCTGATTTCCCAATGGAAGATACAGTTTTTGGCAACTCTTCCCAGTTTCCAAATACTGCTTCACGTCTTTCTGGGTGAAGTGCGCCTTCAATATTAGAACCAAGAAATCCTGGTATCATCATTGAACGGCCCATACATACAAGTTTTGTATATGGTGAACCAAGCGATAAGGCCTTAAATATTTGGCTCGATTTTGCAAGCCCGCCACCTAAAGACATATCCACAACTTTTTTACCTTGTGAGGCATAAAGACTGGCATATTCATGAGCTTTTGCATGCAGTAAAATTGAAGGTACGCCCCATGTTTCCATCATATCCCAAGGAGACATTCCTGTTCCCCCACCAGCACCATCAATAGTTAATAAATCAAGATTATGGTCTGATGCAAGACGAATTGACATGGCAAGTTCTTCCATTCCATAAGCGCCAGTTTTTAAAGATATACGTTTGAAACCAAGGGAACGAAGATAGCTTATGGAATCTGCAAAAGTTTCCATAACGCTCTCTGCTGTGCTTATATTTGTGTATCCTAAACGACTATGACGAGCAAAAGAATGGATAGCACCTTCATTAAATGCATCAATTACTTCTTTACGAGTAGGATCTGGATCCACAAGATATCCACGTTCTTTAAGAAATTTTGCATACTCAATGCTTGTCACTTCAATTTCGCCACCGATATCTTTTGCGCCTTGACCCCATTTGAGTTCGATAATTACCTTATCGCCATATTTTTCTGCAACATATTCTGCCACACCATTTCGTGTATCTTCAACATTTAACTGTACAATTATTGCACCATAACCATTAAAATGGCGTAAATAAACATCTATTCTTCTTTCAAGTTCTGGCGCTGAGCTTATTCTACCTTTTGTAAGCTGTGCTTTACGGTCAACACCAACAACATTTTCACCAATAACAATTGGTATTCCACAAAGAGCACTACCAATTGCAAAAGAATTCCAATATTTAGCAGCAATAAAAGTAGAACCTAAAGCTCCAGTCATAATTGGATAACGACATTTTGTTTTTTCACTTGCACCAAAAGTAACAGACAAATCAACATCAGTAAAAAGCGCATCGCCATTATCAGCTTTTGCTTGATTTTCCTGCATGCCCTCTGCACCATAGCAATAACCTTGAACACGAAGGGATTTATAAGAAACACCAACATGTGTAGTAGTACCACTACCAGCAGTAACAACACCGAAATCTCTAGGATAGAGGGTTTCTCTCCCTTTAAGACAAGATAGCCATGTTTCACATTTTCCAGCACAATCTGCACGGCAAAGTGAACATAATCCTGATTCAACAATATTACCTCTATTAGTAGTTCCTAAAACATCATTACTCTTCTGCAAACTAGCCATAAACCCTCCGTAATAAAAATCTTAAAATATTTATTTGCCAAAAAAGTATTTATTTCCCTAATATTTTTTTAAGCAAAATTTGCATTTTTTCCACAATATACGTCTAGGAGAATACTGCAAGATTTTTTCTACAATTTAACAAGAAAAATACATATTTGTATAAAAATGTTGATTGTTGATTTATAAATCCAATTTATACTAATAAAATTTATATTTTATTACCATTTTTATACAAAATTGTAGAAAAATAAAAAAAGTATTCCCTTTCTTAGCAATATAGTAGTATTTACTATAAAATAATATTTATATGCTAAGTATCTAAAATTAAAACAAAAATATGAAGCCTTAATCCTTGATGGTACTTGTTATATTAAAAGAAATAATATACAATAAAAAAATTAAAAAAATATGATTTTGAGAGTTTATGAAAAAATATATACTACTTATGGCTACTTTGCTTATTTTAAGCGCTTGTATGCAAAACAATCCTTATGTTGTAGCAGAGCACGCCTTTCAAAATGCTATGCTTTACGGAAATAACACAAAAAATACCGCTGCTCGAAAAGATTTCTCAAAAAGCTACGAAAATTACAAAATTTATATCACAGAAAAAAAATCAAAGAATGAATTTGAATCAACCATAGCCAAATTTACCATGTCTGCGTACTATGCGGGCGATTATCAAAAATGCATCGAAATTGCACAAAATACTAAAAATATTAAAAACGCCCCTTTTGAAATACCTCTTTATGCAGGCCTTGCTGCAAGCGCCATGAATGACTCACAAGAAGCTACTAGATGGTGGAAAAATTTCACCGAAACGTCACAAGCACATGTTTACAAAACACTTAAAGAACAAAGTAACCTGCTAGAAAAAAAAGAAACAAGCACAAAAAATGTAACCACTATAGTTGAAAATGCCATTGCAGAACAACTAAGACTCAACAAATCCTTTAGAAAAAACAACCAAAATGCACTAGAAGAATGTGATGGACCATATTGGTGGAGATACAATATAAGTCCCTGTGTCTTGCCTAGAAAAATGCTAACTAACTCATTTTGAAAATAAAATGTGAAAAATATAAAGAATACAAATACATAGTAAGGAATATTGATGAGTACAAAACTAAAACATATTGGGCTCGATATCGGCTCAACAACTATTAAAGTTATTATTACAGACAGCGACGACAATTGCCTTTTTAGTAAATATCAACGGCACCTTTCCGATATGCGTAACACTTTGGTCGAAATATTAGCTGAAGTAAACGAGCAATTCATGGACTCAGAGGTCACAATCACTGTAACAGGCTCAGGTGGTATATCTGCATCAGAATGGCTAGGTATAGATTTTGTTCAAGAAGTTATTGCGTCAACTGAGGCGATTAAAAAATACATTCCGCAAACAAACGTAGCCATTGAACTTGGCGGCGAAGATGCTAAACTCACTTTCTTTGATGGTAGCATAGACCAAAGAATGAACGAAACTTGCGCAGGTGGTACAGGTGCATTTATTGACCAAATGGCAGCGGTACTACAAACAGATGCTACTGGTATTAATGATTTATCTAAAAAATTCAAAACTATTTATCCCATAGCCGCACGCTGTGGGGTGTTTGCTAAAACAGATGTTTTGCCGCTCATAAACGAGGGTGCGCAAAAAGAAGATATTGCCATGTCCATATTCCAAGCAGTTGTTGACCAAACAATAGGCGGACTTGCTTGTGGAAGAAGTA
>CAMQUX010000061.1 GCA_947037905.1 uncultured Desulfovibrionaceae bacterium
GATAAAGCAAGAGAAAACTCGTTTGATAAAAAGCGAGAAAGTCCGTTTGATAAAAGCGAACAGAGAGCATATCAAATAGATGATACAACCAGTAGAGATACAGGACATAGTGGGCGAAAATCGGGTGATAATACAAAAGCTGATTTTGTAAGAGATAATGCAAGAAATGAGCGTAAATCATATAATAATGATACTAAAAAACGAGAGAGTCCGTTTGATAAAGCAAGAGAAAACTCGTTTGATAAAAAGCGAGAGAGTCCGTTTGATAAAGCAAGAGAAAACTCGTTTGATAAAAAGCGAGAAAGTCCGTTTGATAAAAATCGAGAGGGTTCCTTTGATAAACGTGAGCAGAAAACATATAAGCGAGATGATTCAGCTAAAGGTGCAGGACATAGTGGGCGGAAGACATATGGTAAAGATAATAGAGCAAGAGAAAACGCATTTGATAAAACCCTAGAAAGCCCATTTGCAAGGCGTGAGAAGAAAACATATAAACGAGATGATTCAGCACGAGATACAGGACGAAATGAGCGCAAATCAGGTGCTCATACAAAAGCTAGTTTTCCAAAAGATGGTATAAGAAATGAGCGCAAATCATACACTAGTGATAGTAAAAACCGAGCTAGCTCATTTGATAAAAAGCAAGAGAGTTCATTTGATAAAACAAGGGAAAACTCGTTCGATAAAAAGCGAGAAAGTCCGTTTGCAAGAAATGAGCATAAAAAGGATACTAAGACCCGAGAAAACGCATCCACCAGCCGTGAGCAAAAAACATCTAAACGAGATGCTGCGACTAGAGCTACAGGAAAAAGTTGGCGGAAATCAAACGATAATACAAAAGGTAGTTTTCTAAGAGACTCAGCAAAAAATGAGCGAAAAAAAGAGAGCGATAAAGAGCGTAAAAAATAAGAGAGTCTGTTTAATAAAAAATGGAAAACCCCGTTTGATAAAAAGTGAGGGAAGCCCGTTTATAGAAGTGAACAGAAAAATAATGGAAAAAATACAAGGAAAAATACTAAGTGAAATAGTGTATGTTATTAAATAGATATGCTTTTAAAGAAAAAATAGAGCAGTTTCTTGATTTGACACAAGGGCGATTATTTTATAGTGTATGATGTTGATTTGAGAGCAGAAAGAAAAAGGGAAAAATATGAGTTCTTTAGAAACAAATTCTAGTGAGAAAACTGAAAATACTAATGGAAATACTATAGAAAAAGACGAAAAAAAAGTAGGGCGAGATTTTATTCGTACTATTATTGATGAAGATATAGCAAGCGGTAAGCATAAAAAAATCACTACTCGTTTCCCACCAGAACCAAATGGATATCTGCATTTAGGGCATGCTAAGTCAATATTTTTAAACTTTGGTATCGCAAATGAATATAATGGCACTTGCCATCTTCGCTTTGATGATACTAATCCTGAAAAAGAAAGCCTCGAATATGTAGAATCCATAAAAAGAGATGTGCAATGGCTCGGTTTAGATTGGGGCGAGAATCTCTTTTACGCATCAGATTATTTTGAAAAACTCTATAATTTTGCTCTTGAACTTATCGGTAACGGAAAAGCATATATAGACAGCTCAAGTGCTGAAGAAATCCGTAAAATGCGTGGAACACTCACAGAAAAAGGAGTTGATAGTCCTTACCGAACCCGAACTGTAGAAGAAAATTTAGCGCTCTTTGAGCAAATGAAAAATGGCGAATTTGCAGACGGAGAGCATGTACTACGTGCAAAAATCGATATGTCTCATGCAAACGTAATACTACGTGACCCGACTCTTTACCGTATACGTCATCAGCATCATCACAGAGCAGGCGATGCTTGGTGTATTTATCCTATGTATGATTTTACGCACTGTATTTCTGACTCAATCGAACACATCACACACTCCCTATGCACTTTAGAATTTGAAAATAATAGAGCACTCTACGACTGGGTGCTTGATAATATTTCCGCACCATCACGTCCTCATCAATACGAATTTGCACGCCTAAATGTTACTTATGTATTAACAAGCAAAAGAAAACTTTTAGAACTTGTTGAAAATGGTTACGTAACAGGCTGGGATGATCCACGCATGCCAACAATAAGTGGTATTGCTCGCAGAGGATTTACTAAAGAATCAATTAGAGAATTTTGTAGCCGAGTAGGGCTTGCACGTAGTGAAAGCCTTGTTGATTACGCTATGCTTGAATTTTGCCTACGTCTACACTTAAACGATACAGCACCACGCATGATGGCTGTTATGAATCCTTTAAAAGTAGTTATTGATAACTTCTCGGAAGCTGATTGTGAAGAGTCTGAGTTCCCGTATCATCCAGAAGTGGAAGAGATGGGCAAGCGAGTTGTGCCGTTTAGTCGAGAAATTTATATAGACCGTGATGATTTTATGGAAGATGCTCCAAAGAAGTATTTCCGCCTGTCACCAGGTAAGGAAGTTCGTCTTCGGTATGCGTATTATATAACGTGTAATGAGGTTATTAAAGACAAGCAAGGTGAAATAATTGAGCTACGTTGTACCTACGATCCAAAAACACGTGGTGGTTGGTCTGAAGACGGGCGTAAAGTAAAAGGAACTCTTCACTGGGTATCTATTGCGCATGCGATAAAAGCAGAGGTTCGTTTGTATGATCATTTATTTACTCGTCCAGAGCCAGCAAAATTAGGTGCAGGCGAAAGCTTAAAAGATATTTTAAATCCAGAGTCCTTAAAAGTAGTTGATGCGTGGATAGAGCCAGATTTAGCAAACTTCCCAGTTACTAAAAACGTGCAGTTTGAAAGACAAGGATATTTTGTGGTGGATAAAGAAAGCACAGCAGAAAAACGAGTTTTTAATAGAACGACAACACTAAAAGATACTTGGGCAAAACTGCAGAAAAAAGAAGCAGAATAAAGACTATTTGCGCAGATATATTTTAATATATTTTGTGTAGTTCTTTTATGATATTTTTCATGAGCGTTCGATTGTTATTCTGATGAATACAAAGAGCTTTTCAAGCAAGAGCAGATGAAGCTGCTAGAGTTGATATGGCAGATAAAGTAGATAAAGTTAATAGAGTAGTTAATGAGTAAAAAAATAATAGAGATAATCTCATTAAATGAAAATGATGCAGAGAAATTATCAGAGCTTGAAGCGTCTTTTTTCTCTTCATTTTGGACAGCAGATCAATTTGCAAGAGGATTAAAGAAAAAAGCATTATATGCTTTTGGTATCAAAGATTTAGAAGAAATTATAGCATATATTGCTTTCTCATATATAGACGGTACAGTAGAGATTTTTAATATTGCAACAAAGAGTATGCACCGAAATATAGGCATGGGAAAGAATCTTTTATTATGCGTACAAAATTTTGTGAAAGAAAATAAAGGGCAGAAGATTCTTTTAGATGTACGAGAGACAAACTATACAGCTCAAAGACTTTATGAGCGAGTGGGTTTTGTTCAAATAGGGAAACGTAAAAAATATTATTCAGATACTGGTGAAGATGCTTTGATATATGATTGGAATGTTATTTCTTAAGATGCTGATAAAATAAAATATTTTAATGGATTTGAGTAAATACTATAATTGTTTAATTATACTAGCAAGGAGCAAAGGATTATGAAGACGTTAAAAGATACGGATATTGCTGGAAAAACCTTATTGATTCGAGTGGACTATAATGTTCCTTTAGATAAAGGAAAAGTAATTGATGATACACGTATTCGTTTAAGTTTGCCAACAATTGAATATGCTTTAGAGCAGGGTTGTAAAATTATTCTTTGTAGCCATGCCGGAAAGCCAAAAACAGTAGATAGTATGTTGTCATTATTACCAATAGCAAGGCATTTAGAAAATCTAATAAATAAGCCAGTAGAATTTTTACCAAGTCTTGATGATGCTGAAATTAAAAATGCGATTCTAGGTTTAGACGCAGGGCAAATTTTGTTTTTAGAAAATTTACGCTTTTATCCAGCAGAAACAAGTAGTGATGAAACAGAGCGTCGAAATTTTGCAAAAAAACTTGTGGCAGATGTTGATGTATTTGTAAACGATGCTTTTGGCGTGAGCCATCGTAGTAACGCATCAGTTGTTGAGGCGCTCGAAGAAGCAAAAGTTGCCTGCATGGGTTTTTTAATGAAAAGTGAAATAATGTATTTGGGAAGAATGTTAAAAAATGCAGTGGAGCATCCATATGTACTTATTTCAGGTGGCGTGAAAGTATCTTCAAAACTAGGAATACTCGAGAGTATGCTTGGAGTTATTGACGATTGTATCATAGGTGGTGCAATGGCGAATACTTTCCTAAAAGCACAAGGTTACGATATAGGCGATTCTTTAGTAGAGAATGATTTAATAGATATCGCAGCAAATATTATAGCAACAGGTAAGGCGAAAGGCACAAACGTTCATTTGCCTATAGACTGTGTTGTTGCAACGAGTTTTGATTCGCAAGAGCCGCCAATAGTGTACGATGTAGCAGATCTTCCAAGTAAGGGGATGATTTTAGATATAGGTCCAAAAACACAAGAGCTTTTTGCAGATGTTATAACAAGAGCAAAAACAATAGTTTGGAACGGTCCCATGGGGCTTTTTGAGCGCTCAGAATACGTGAGTGGTTCGCTAGCTGTTTGTAACGCAGTAGCGGCAAATCAAGATGCGTTAAGTATAGTAGGTGGTGGCGATACTGATGCGGTTGTTGATATTGGTCATGCAATAGATAAAATGAGCTTCATCTCAACAGGTGGTGGTGCTTTCTTAGCTTTTTTAGAGGGTAAGAATTTACCAGCATTTGATGCCTTTAGAAAAAGAGATATACTATGAAAAATTTAATAGTAGCTAATTGGAAAATGCACAAAACTCGAGCAGAAGCAAAAGATTTTGCAGAAAAGCTCAAAAAAAGTTTAGCAAATACTCCATTAACTGAGAAAGAAGTGGTAATAATACCACCATTTACAGCAATAGAAACAGTAGCGACCGTATTTGCAGATACTAAAAATATATCAGTTGGTGCGCAAAATATTTATCCTGCACAAAATGGTGCGTTCACGGGTGAAATATCAAGCGTCATGTTAGCAGATATTGGCGTAAATTTTATACTTGCTGGGCATTCAGAGCGCAGGCAGATATGTAAAGAGTCCGATGAGTTTATTAACGAGAAGGTACTTTTTGCATTAAAGGAAAAGTTCCGAGTGATTCTATGTATTGGCGAAAGCAAAGAAGAGCGAGATGCTAATAAAATATCAGAGGTTCTTTTCCGCCAGCTTGAAAAAGGATTAGTAGGAGTAGAAGAATCTGACTTACTAGCTCTTGTTCTAGCTTATGAGCCAGTTTGGGCAATAGGAACAGGGGCAGTAGCGAGTGAAAAAGAGATAAAAGAAACACATGAAATAATACGTAAAAAAATAGTAGCAATTTTTGGAGAAAAAGGGCATACTGTTCAAATTCTGTATGGTGGAAGCGTAAAGGCAGATAATTGTTCAAGTCTTTTAGCCGTAGCAAATGTGAACGGTGTATTAGTAGGCGGAGCAAGCCTTGATGCTGATAGCTTTAGAGATATTATACTAGCATAGTTAACTATAAAATAGAATAAATAAGAGGAAAAATTTGTGCAAACAATCATAATAACGCTCCATATTATAATCTCAATAGCTTTAATACTCATAGTGCTTTTACAACGTGGGCAAGAAGGTATGGGCGCTGTTTTTGGTGGTGGTAGTAGCTCTATGTTCGGAAGCTCTGGTGCGGGTAAATTTCTTATTCGTGTCACATCACTATTAGCATTAGTATTTCTTTTTACTTCCTTAGGATATAATATCTTAACAAAAGATACGAGCTCAGAAGGTAATTTATTAGAATCTGGTAAAGTAATCGAAGCGGTAGAAGAGCCAACAGTTACTTTTGAAGATGCTCCTGTAAAAACAGTTGCTCCAGTTGCAGAGCCTGCTAAGGCAGTTGCAACACCAGCTGAAACAGTTGATACAAAAGTTCAGGGAGAACCTGCACCTGTAAAGAACGTTGAAGATACAAAAAAATAGAAATTAAAAAATTAGAATAAAGATTGAAAAAAGACAGCTATAATATAAAGCTGTCCTTTTTCAATCTTTTGTATGAATCGATAATATAGTATTAAAAATTGTATATGCGTGTTAAAACTTGTATTTTAGCAGAATTTAATGAATGATAAATTTAGTTTAATTGAACACTATTAAATAATTTTTTTATTTATAAATTATTAAATACATTAAATACATTAAACATATTAAATAGAACTAAATAAAATGAAATATATAGGAGACAATCATGGAAAAATTAGTAGTTATCACAGGTGCAAGCTCTGGTATAGGAGCGGCTATTGCAAAACTAATGGTAGAAAAAGGGCATCCAGTACTTTTACTTTCTCGTAGAGTTGATGAAATGGAAAAATTAGGCTTAAAGAACTCATTGTGTAAATCAGTAGATGTTTGTGATTTAGGTGCAGTAAAAACTGCCATCGAAGAAGCAGAAAAAGCTTATGGTAAAGTAGATTTACTTGTTAATAGTGCAGGTGTAATGCTTTTAGATAACCCATATGAGCAAGATTTTGCAGAATGGGAACAGATGATAGATGTAAATATCAAAGGTATATTAACAGGTACTAATATTGTTTTAAAAGATATGGTAAAACGAAACGAAGGTACAATAATTAACATAAGCTCAATAGCAGGGCGTAAAACATTTGATACGCATTCTGTATACTGCGGAACTAAATTTGCAGTGCATGCTATAACAGAAAGCATGCGTAAGGAAGTTTCTGCAAGTAATGTACGCTTTATTGTTATTTCTCCTGGTGTTGTTGAAACTCCTTTATTATCACATACATCAAATGATAATATTAAAAGTAACTACAATGAATGGAAAAAAACAATCGAAGGTGGCTTAGATGCAAGTAAAATTGCAGAATGTGTCAGCTTTGCATATCATCAACCACAAGGTGTTTGTATTCGTGAGATTGTTATTGCTAAAACAAAACAAGCAGATTAGTAATTTATTTTTATTTAAATAAAACGAATAGATTCTATAGTAATCATACAAATTAATTTTTGTAGTATGATAATAGTTTTGCGCTATAATGATGATTTTCTAGTATAGTGATAGGCTTGTATCAGTAAAATAAAAAAGAGTTTCCAAATATTTGGAAACTCTTTTTTATTTTATAAATGCTTTAATTAGTGTGCTTTATTCAGTAGCTATTTCGAGTATTTTTGTAGTTTTTTGTTTTTACTTGCTTAGTGTTTAATTCTTGCTAGAGTACCCTTGTTTCTATTTGGCTAGTATTTTTTTCTGCTAAAGTGCTTGCATTTCTATTTGGTTAGTATTCAAAACAAATGTAATTTTTTGCTAGGTTTTATTTATTAAGTTCTATCTAAGAACTTTTATTTGTTAAATAAAATTAAAATTATTATACTTTTTCACATTGTAGATTGTAGGCATCTTCCCAGAAGGTATATTCTAAAAATAAACCAGTTCGGAAGACTTTTCTCATTTCCTCTTTATAACACGGATACTGCTCAGCTAAAACATCAAAGGCTTTTATTTGTTCTTTTAGAGAATCTTGCACTTCTTTTGCACAATTTGCAGCGAACCAGTACTGGTACTTTGCATTAACGAATGTTTTTTGCAAGAATATTTCACCTATATGTACGTATAACCACGGACAAGGGAGAAGGCTTGCATAACCTATGGCAATAGGTTTTGTGGACGCATTATGCAGATTGAAATGCGTATAATTTCTGTACGCAGGTGTGAGCAGGTACGTTTCTTTATAATGGGCTAGAGTTGTATATTCTTGATGC
>CAMQUX010000062.1 GCA_947037905.1 uncultured Desulfovibrionaceae bacterium
TGCAGGATACCTAACGTGTAGACAAGAAACTATAGTACAAGAATAAAAAACAAAGGATATGTTTACAATAATCTACGCAACAAGCGGTGCAAGAGGAAATGCGCCTTGACTTTTTTCTAGTGCCGCAGCAACAGATATAATAGATTCCTCATCAAAAGCTTTGCCCATAAACTGTATACCCACAGGTAGTTGTGAGCTGTGTCCTATTCCAACTGGAATACTTATGCCGCAAAGACCTGCTAAATTTAATGAGACTGTAAAAATATCTTGCAAATAACGTGTAATTGGATTTTCTATTTTTGCACCCAGTGGAAACGCTGTACACGGACTAACTGGTGCTATAAGCACGTCGCATTTTTTTAGTGCTTCTGTAAAATCTTCTCGTATTTTACGACGCACCTGCGAGGCTTTTTTATAGTACGCATCATAATAACCAGAAGAAAGTGCGTAAGTGCCTAAAATAATTCGGCGCTGTACCTCTTCGCCAAAACCTTCTGTTCTGCTTAAAGCATAAAGTTCTTCTAAATTTTCAAATTCTTTTGTTCTATGACCATAACGAATACCATCAAAGCGAGATAAGTTCGAACTTGCCTCGGACATGGCTATTATATAATAAGTAGCTATTGCGTACTCTGTCATTGGCAGCGAAACTGGCACAAGCTCTGCACCTAGGCTTTGTAAATTTTTAAGAGCATTCTCACAAGCTATGCGAACTTCATCGTCTATACCATCTGCCCAGTATTCTTTAGGCACTCCGATTTTTTTTCCCTGCAAGCTTGTTGTATTTTTTGCAGCGGATATATAGTCCGCAACTGCTACATCTGCACTTGTGGCATCTTTTTTATCAAAGCCTGCTATTACTTGTAATATTCGGGCTGAATCTTCTACTGTTCTTGTCATTGGTCCTATTTGATCTAAAGAGGAACCATAAGCAATAAGCCCAAAGCGAGAGACTCGACCATATGTTGGTTTTAGTCCAACTATACCGCAAAAAGAAGCTGGTTGGCGGATTGAGCCGCCTGTGTCTGTACCTAAGGAACCAAAGCTTTGACAAGCTGCAACACACGCTGCAGAGCCACCACTTGAACCACCTGACACGTGGGATAAATTCCATGGATTTTTAGTTGTTTGATAAGCAGAATTTTCAGTACTTGAGCCCATGGCAAATTCATCCATGTTTGCTTTTGCTAAAATAATACTACCTGCTGTTTTTAATTTACTCACAGCGCTTGCATCGTACACTGGAGTAAAACCTTTAAGTATGCGTGAAGCGCATGTGGTTTCTAGTCCCTTTGTAACGAGTGCGTCTTTGATTATAAGAGGAATTCCTGCAACTGGTGAGTCAATAGGATTTGCGTCAAATTCTTTTGCACGCTCAATTGCTTGATCAAAATTATGTGCTAAGAGAGCAGATATATCTTGCTCGGTTTTTTCTATTTGCTTAATACAACTTTCTGTTAGTTCTTTTGCACTTATTTCTTTTTTTACTAAAAGCTCGTGCACTTCTGAAAGGCTTTTTTTCTCAACTGCGTCCATTTTATTTCCTTAAGCTATATTAAACTATAAGAGATACTAAACTATACGAGGTACTACAAAAAACTCACCCTCTTTTTCTGGCGCGTTTGATAATATTTCTTCTCGACTATAATCTTTTGCTACAATATCTTCTCGTAAAAAAGTGCTTTCATCTACTGGGGAATATAGTGGTTCTACATTTTCTGTATCAACTACTGATAATGTATCCATATACGCTAAAATATTAACAAGCTGTGGGGTGTATTCGGCTATTTTCTCTTTAGAAAGCTCTAAGCGAGAGAGTTTTGCTATTCTTGCTACCATGTTCTCATCTATATTATTACTCATACATATCCTTATACTATTAAACTTTTCAACTCTATTTTGAAGTGAGTCTTATCTGCTTTTTAAAGTTTTTTATCGTAAATTACTTGCTTTAATATTATTTGTCGTAAAGTTACCTATCTCAAAGTTACTTATCTCAAAATTTCTTGAGCCTAAAGTTTCTTGAGCATTTCTCTTTGTAGGTCACGCTCTTCTTCCTCTAACAGCTCATCAAAATCAGATACTTTTTCTAACTTTTTTTGCGCTTTTAATCGTGCTTCTTCTTCCTGTTGTATTGTTCTTTCTTCTAATCTTTTCTTTCTATCTATTTTAGCTTGTTTTATTTTTTCAATATCTTCTTTTAATGTTAGCGCACTTGCTGGAACTGCTTTTGTTGTTGAAGGGCTAAATATGTATAATTTTTGCTTAACTTTACCATCGTTTGTCCATGATAATGGCGCCATTCCTTTGTTGGTTTCTATTTCAACAAGACTACTATTTATAGAACTCGGTGTCCAAGAAGCTCGGAGTCTGCCCATTTTTGAGGTAAATATTATAAAATCATAACCAAGTGCAGACCAAAAATCAGGAGTTATTTGCCCGTTACGTGCAAAAGCTTTTTTCATGGCCACTGCATTTGGTGAAAAATCATACCAGCTACTTGGTGCTATTACATTTCCATAATATGTTTTATCAAAAGATGTGCCCTTTTTCATAGACCTTGCCCAAAGTTCTGGACCCATAAATAACACTTCTCCTCCATCATAAAAGAAGAAATTTGGAATTAAACTTTCTGCCTGCTTCCAGCCATCAGCTATAAACACGGCGTCAAAAGGGACTACTACTTCTTGTTCTTCATCAATATCTTTTAGAAGCTCTTCTTCGGCTGCTAGTAAATTCTGCTCTTCTTCAAGTTTCTCTTCTTGTCCTGTTGAAAGAAGTTTTTCAACTACTTTTCCCCAACTTGTGGTTTTATTACTTTTATAACTTGCACTTGCTACAAGTTCTAATTCTTTTTCTTCTGCAACTTCTTCAAATAGTGATGCCATTTCTCTACCAAAACGCTCTTCAGGATACAGTACTGCTACTCGCTTTATACCAACCTCATTTTTTGCATACTCGAGCACATTGCTTACTTGGTCATATGGTGATGGGAAAAAACGCCAAACTCCATCTCCTTCTTCTCGTTCACCAACTGATGCTGTGAAAGAAAATATAGGATGACGTTTAGCTATATCTTTAGATGCTAATTGTTCTAATTTATCAGCCTCTAAAGGACCGCCTATTATTATAAAATGCTTTGGGAGCGCTTCGACTTCTGCCAGCCAATTGCCCGATTCACTGTTTATTATCTTAACAGATAAACTTTCGCCTTTTTCTTGCAATTCCCACTGTGCTATATTTACTCCACGAACAATTTCCCAACCAAATTTACCATAACGTCCTGATAATGGTAAGACAAGCGCAATACCTTGTTGTGGTATTCCATATTTATCTTCTAAATCAACTAATATATTATCCATCCAAACCATATCCTCTAGTTGACTTGAGGATACTGTGTCTTGTAAAATTGGCCAAATTTTCGCCCAAAGTCGTTCATCTTTTATAGCAGCTCGGCTTGTTCGTTCAAAAAGAATAATATTATAAGGGAATTTATGTTGTAGTTCTGGACGAATAAAACTCGCAAATTTTGCAACTTCTCTGTCGCTACTTTCTTCTAAATGATTTTTGAGTAATTCTTCATATTGCAAGCGCAATTCTTTGTTTTGTAACTGAGCGTAAATATCTGAAAAAACAACGAGGGTTTCTCCAATATCGTCTCTTTCGAGCATAAAACTGCTTAAAAGTAGATAAATTTGCGAATACACATCTTTAGGAACAGTATTCATATAGTAAACTTGAGCTAAGTAAGATTTTAATGCGTCATATTGCTCTGTTTCATTGAGCACTGAAAGATATAAGAAATTCCACTCCCATGTATCTCTTACTGCAGAATCTAAATTAAGAAGCGCACCAAGAGCTAGTTCTGCCTCAAGATATTTCTTAACATAATAACTACTTGCAGCATACCGGTAAAGCATTTCCTTTCTTTCTTCCACGCTAAGAGTCGGAAGCTTTATTAGCTCCACATAGTACATTCTTGCTTCTTCGTATTTTTTCGCCTGCCACGCCTTATCTGCATCTTCTAGCGTATATTTTTCTATAAATTCAGGAGGTGTTTCAACAGGAGGAGACTGCGTTCCTGAACATGCAGCGAGAAGAAGAAATAAACAGATTATTATTTTATTTTGAAACATATTTTTACCTTAAATTAAAAACTTTTCCATTTTGCTTTTATAGTTCTAAGGAGTTTCTTGCAAACAATCAAGAATATCTTATAAAAAAGTCTTTTTTTGTATAAAAAAGCCTCAATTGAACGTATTATTTTCAATTGAGGCTTTTTATAATATAAGCTTATTACTACAAATCTATACTATAACATCATTATTATGGTCATATGTATAAATTAAAAACTAATCTTTCTTTACTTCAGTGTAATCAGCGTCCACAACATCATCATTTGGTGCGGCTTCAGCTGCTGCTTCTTCGCCACCTTGTGCGGTTTCACCTTGTGACTGTTGTGCATACAATTTTTCTGCTAATTTATGCGCAGCTTTTGCTAGATTATCTGTTGCAAGTGTTATTGCATTTGTATCTTCTGTTGCTAACTGTATTTTTAAATCTGCAATATATGCTTCTATCTCAGCCTTTAACTCTGCATCAGCTTTATCGCCTGCATCTACTAAAGATTTTTCTGTGCTATAAATTAAGCTATCAGCACCATTTCTTGCTTCGATTAATTCTTTACGAACTTTATCACCTTCTGCATTTACTTCTGCTTCTTTTACTAAACGATCTACGTCTGTATCAGATAAACCACTTGAAGAAGTAATTTGGATAGACTGTTCTTTGCCTGTTCCTAAATCTTTTGCAGAAACATGCACGATACCATTAGCATCGATATCAAAAGCAACTTCAACTTGCGGAACTCCACGTGGTGCTGGTGCTATACCTGCAAGTTCAAAGCGACCTAGTTGCATATTATCTGATGACATTGGACGCTCACCTTGCAGTACTACTATAGATACTGCTGGTTGATTGTCTGCAGCTGTTGTAAACACATTACTTTTACGTGTTGGAATTGTTGTATTTCTTTCAATAAGCTTAGTCATTACGCCGCCTGCTGTTTCTATTCCTAGAGACAGTGGAGTAACATCTAAAAGAAGCACATCTTTTACATCGCCTGCTAAAATACCACCTTGAATAGCTGCACCCATGGCAACAACTTCGTCAGGATTTACGCTACGGTTTGCTTCTTTACCAAAGAATTTAGATACTTTTTCTTGTACTAATGGCATACGAGTCATACCACCAACAAGAATTACTTCGTCTATATCTGATGCGGATAGACCCGCATCTTTTAGTGCTGTTTTACACGGCTCAATTGTACGTTCTACTAAATCATCAACTAATTTTTCAAGCTTTGAGCGGCTTATTTTAATAAGTAAATGCTTAGGACCATTTTGGTCTGCTGTTATAAATGGAAGATTTATTTCTGTTTCCATTGAAGAAGAGAGTTCTTTTTTTGCTTTCTCTGCTGCTTCTTTTAAGCGCTGTAACGCCATACGGTCTTGAGTTAAATCTATACCGTGTTCTTTTTTAAATTCATCTACAAGATATTCGATTACTCTTTGGTCGAAATCTTCTCCACCTAAGAATGTATCTCCTGTACTTGCAAGAACTTCTACAACATTATCGCCAACTTCTAGAACTGACACGTCAAATGTTCCGCCACCAAGATCAAATACTACGATTTTTTCGTTGGTTTTTCTATCGAATCCGTAAGCTAAAGACGCTGCTGTTGGTTCGTTTATTATACGTTTTACTTCAAGCCCTGCTATTTTACCTGCATCTTTTGTTGCTTGACGTTGTGCGTCGTTAAAATATGCTGGTACTGTTATAACTGCTTCTGTTACTGGTTCACCTAAGTATGCTTCTGCATCACTTTTAAGTTTTTGCAAGATCATTGCAGATACTTCTGGTGGGCTATATTTTTTGCCGTCTACTTGAACCCAAGCGTCGCCATTTGGACCTGCTACGATTTCGTACGGACAGTGTTTTTTCCATTTTGTTACTTCTGGAGAATCTAAACGACAACCCATTAAGCGTTTGATGGCAAATACTGTTTTTTCTGGATTAGTTACAGCCTGACGTTTAGCTATTTCCCCTACTAAGCGTTCTTTGTCTGTAAAGCCAACTATTGAAGGTGTTGTTCTGCCACCTTCTGGATTTGTTATACATTTAGGGTCTTTTCCTTCCATTACGTAAACGCAAGAATTAGTTGTCCCCAAATCTATTCCTATTATCTTACCCATTAGACTTGTCTCCTAAAAATTATATATCATTTTAAAAATTACTTTCAATACTTAAAATAAACATGCTTTTTTATCTGTAAAGAGTTGCTCGCTAAATTTCTTATGATTTTTTTACTACAACTTTTGCAGGACGAAGCACTCTTCCTTTTAAATTATAACCACGTTGCACTATTTGTACTACATGATTTTCTGGATGACTTGATGCTGCGTCTGTACCTACGGCCTCATGAATAGTTGGGTCAAACTCTTCACCTTCTGCTCCAATTGCCACTAGACCATTTTGAGCAATTACATCTAAAAACATTTTTCGTGTCATATCAACACCAAGTACAAAGTTCTTACAGCTATCAGCAACACTTGATGAATACTGTAAGGCAAGATCTAAATTATCAAGAATAGGCAATAAATCTGCTAGCACTTTTTCGCTCGCATATTTACGAATATCATCTGCCTCACGGTCAAGGCGACGTTTTACGTTTTCCACTTCTGCTAAAGCACGAAGACGTATATCCTCTGCTTTCTTCTCTACATCGCAACTAGGGCAAATGAATTCTTTGCACTGAGCGGCTAAAAGTTCCTTGTCTAATTCTCGGTCTAAGCCTTCTGAGAGTATCTCTGCAAACTTATCAAAGTCCTTAGCTTGATTCGTTTCTTGTTTCAAGTCAGCTTCTTGATTCTTTTCCTTTTCCATTGGCTTTTATTCCCCTTAGCTTTGTTCTTATTGCCTTCTGCACATCTGTGGCGTTTATTGTTCTTTAAGCTTCATGTCTTTCTTTAGTCTATTTCTTTCTGCTTAAAGATTTATGCTTAACACAAAAAATTTATCATTTTAATGTAAGCACAAAAAAAAATCTGTCAATACCCTTTTCTCAAGTTCTACCACTTCAGGCGTTTTTTTGCAAAAAAAAATCTGCTTAATGGTAAGTTAAGCAAATTTTATGAAATGTCTATTATATTTATCAGGATGACTTAGCAAACTTTATGCAATAATCGATTATATTGTAAAGTATTCTCCATAAGGAATTAGCGCATACGGAAAGTTATTCTTCCTCGGCTAAAATCGTAAGGAGAAATTTCTACCTTAACTTTATCGCCCGGTAGAATACGGATATAATGCTTACGCATTTTACCTGATATATGCCCTAATATGTTATGTCCGTTTTGAAGTTCTACACGAAACATTGCGTTTGGTAGTGCTTCTTGAATAACGCCTTCAACTTCAATGGCTTCTTCTTTAGCCATTTGTCCTCCTTAAGCCCTTCTTGCAAATATTTAGCGTTTGCAATGCAAACTCTTTTATAAAAAACAAAAGCTTTTTCTTTTTAATTTTGCTGATTTATAGCACTACAAAAAGGAATTAGCAAGTCTTTCTTTTTTTGGACTTTTCTTAAAGAGAAAACTCGACTATTTTTTAGAAATGTGCTAGTTTAAAAAAAATGCTGGAGGGCTTTTAGTTTTTCACCTTTTTTCCCGCCTGGATTTCTACCTATTGGTTGAAGCCATTTTC